>WGBH01000321.1 GCA_015494435.1 Thiotrichaceae bacterium
GACCAATACCAAAGGTAAGATCATACTTTTGCATATTGCTGATATAATGATTTTGATTCGATCCACGACCACGAATCATGCCACGCTTAGTGCGGATTGTTCTATAAACGATCTCCTTTTCATCGTCATCATCAAGACTAGACTCTTGCAAGTACAAATGTAATTTTTCAGGGGAAAGGGTTTCTGATGCAGTGACATTGTAAAGCTCTTTAATCAGGTTAATGGTCACCTGAATTTTGGCGGGAAGACCGCTGACTTTAAAATCGTGTCCGCGATTGGCAATGGTCACATCAAGACGTGTTTCAAGTTGGCGTAGATGCTGATCAAATTGACCTGAAAGATTCATTAAACGTTCATTGTCGATGGGTTCTAACTTAAATTCGACAATACTCTGTTTGCTATCGGCTACAGTGAGAGTGTCCAAAAATTTTTTAGCTCCTTGAGAAAGAAAATCGTTTTAAAGTTTGAGTATAACCTAGTACATTCAGCAGTACAAAAAATAGAAATTGGGCTGAAAGGTTCATTTAGAACGCAAAATATAACCCGCAATACAATATTCCAAACGCTCCTCTCGATAAACCGTTTCATTATAAGTTGCATAAGCGCTAACGGTTCTGCACCATGCTTGTTGCGGTCTTTTATTTAATTGCCATTGACTGGCTTTATCATTATGTAAAGGGGATATTTCTTGTTCACAATGGTTATCAATACGGCGCTGTGCTTGACGTATTGCCAGATTAGCATATTGTTTGCAGTAACGCTCAAAGCGGGGATCATTATAACTGACGCCATAAAGTTTATTCGCTCGTCTTAAAAAGCGGTTATAGCCTTTGGTATGAATAAATCGACGTTTGGGTAGCTGTTGTATTACTTTAGGTTTATTATTGCCTGCGGTCACATAATCCTCATATTCATAACGTGCTGAAGAGGACGGTTGTATTATTTCAGGCTCCTTATCATCAACAATAATTAGAGTAGGATTGACAGCAATGGGCGGCTCTTCTCTGATTTCTACCGCAGGTGGCTGTTTAGAAATGAAAGGCGTTTTTTTTCGTAAGGCAATATAAATAATCTTATCTTTTTTGGAAAGAAGCACCGTTTTCTTTACCGTCTCATAGCCTGAAGCCGAAACCTCTATGCGATAATTACCCTCTTTAAGCAATATTCCATCTTGATAACTTGGTTTAATATTCATAATCTTAATCGTCGCATTATGAGGCGTTGTCTTAACTGTTAGAGTATATTGATTTGGAGGCAATGTAAATTGACTACGTGCATAAGCAGTTGTTAAGAATAGATTTAAACTAAGTAGAGAGATAAGAATAAACAAACGCATTGATCTTTTCCTTTCGTCATTTAAAGATAGCTAAATGGTATTTTTAAGATATAGTTTTTCAGATAAATAATTGCCAGCTCAAAGGAGTGAAAGCTTCAACTTTTCCGTCATCAAGATCTGATTTAAGGAAGTTCCTAATAGAGAGAACGTCTATAACATCCTTTTTATATAAATCTTCAATAAGTTTCTCACTCCGTTCTTGCTTCTGTCACCCAGCTCCCTACCATCGCTAACACTAATGTCATCACACCAATCGCTACGAGGTGACTATTACCTGCGGATAACCATGTCATCGGCTGTCCCATAATCGGTAATAATCCCAGTACATTGCCCCAAGATATCATCCAATGCAACAGGTGTACCCATGCAAGTCCAAATAGGATATTGCCAAGAATATTATGCGCAGCGTAGAGTTCTTGATTGCGTTGCCGTTGTGCTAAGCGTCTCGATATTTCAAACATAATAGCAATCCATACTAATTGCATAGTAAGTAATAATAATCCCATTGCCGCTCCAAAATGATTCATTAAAAAGGCAGCAATAAAATCATCTTGTACAGCGGGTATTAGCATACTAGAGCCATTGTTTCCAAACCAACCTGTACCAAACCAGCCTCCTTGTCCAACACGTACTAAGGAATTAAGTAATTGTGAAGCAGCTTCAGGGTAAAGATCAGGATTAGCCCAGATACGTAGGCGTTCTGCTTGGGGAATACTGCTATCATAATCAGGCGGATGTTGATAAAACCATAGTGCAAACCCGACCATAATCGCAAGCGGTAATAAAATAGTAATCCCTCGAACAGTCCACGTAAACAAAGGGATTTTACGCACAGGATGGGGAATAGCACGCCATAAAAAAGCCGCCATTAATGCCAGCACAATCAAAGTAGGCGAATAATCATGTACACCCACGGCAATCAGCAAGCTAATCACAATAAAGGCAAATAAAACCCATAAAAATAAAATAATACGTGCCACAGGATTTTCACGGTAATAGCGTGAGTTAATACTTCTTAACATTTTTAAATGCCATAAAGCATGGGCAGCTATCACAATAATTAATAATTTAGCGATCTCTACAGGCTGAATACTCCAGATTCCTTGTTCTGAGCCAATAGCAAACTGCATTAATAACAAAAAGACCACCGTGCCAATTAATGCAGCTTTGATCCATAAGATAACTTTGCTTTGATGGCGAACAAATAATAACCAAATACTATTCAGTGCTGGCAAAGGAACTAAAGAAAGCAAAGCAATAGTACTAGTCACTAGAGAAACAATAAAAACATTACCAGAAGCATATTTCAGCCAGCGCGTATTATCAGCCCCTGCGGCAAGTTGCGTTAAGGTCAGTGTGCCAATACCAGCGATCAATAAAGCGACAAACCAAAGCCAACTACTAATACCTTTTAATCTACCCTGCAAAGTGAGTAACAAAGTTGCCCACAAAGCACTAAGCCAAACAATAATCAACCCAGTTCCTAAATCGCCTCGCCATGCAAACGCTGCCCAAATCAGTACAAAATTAAAAGCAGTAAAAAGAAAGAGTGAACCACTCCCTGAACGTCCTCCTTCCAATGTATTTTTCCAACGCTGCACCACAAAAACATAAACAATAGCAACCAAAGCTAATATCCCTGCTAAGAATAAAGAACGCAACCCAAAAGGTGCCGCAGTAACGCTATTACCAATCCAACTATCTTGTTGATAGACAGGAATAATCCCCTGTACTGCCATTTCCTTAAGACGTTGCTTTTCTTCATCGGCTCTTTTTAATAACGCCTCACGTTCCTCCTTTGTTTTAGCGTCATCTACTGTATACACTTGAAAAACTTGTTGATTCGCTATCGGCTTTAAGGTCAGTATATTTGAATTTGTACCCAATAAATAATGGGTACGTCCCAAAATAAGTCGTCTTACTTTGCCCTCTTTTCCTTCAGTAGGCAGTGTTAGGTATTTTAAATCCTGTTTTTTACCATTACGCTGAATAAAAACACGGCTAGGCTCAGAACCAGGACCAATCCAATAATGACCATTTTCCCAATAAAAACGTATCGAATCAGGTTGTAGATCCTTTTGACCCCAACGTGTAGAGCAATGAATTTGTCCGCCAAGGGTAAATAAACGCAAAGCATTCTGGGGGCTATACTCGCGTATTTTCCAATGAAACCAATCAGAAAAACCACCTAAAACACGTCGTAATCCCTGCCGTTCACACGCTGCATAGCCTGATTTATTATTAACCAATAATTCCGAACCATTCCAAATAGCCGTTTGCTTTCTCTTAATATCATATAAAACCAATTGATCATCTGCTTGCTTTACCTCAATTTTAAAGGTATTAAATTGCAAAATATCACCCGCTTGCAATGTCGAACGACGCAAATAACGGGTATCTACGCTACTGGTTTTAATATCCACTCGTTTACTATTGGAAACATTCTTCAATAGCCACTGCTGATTAGCATAGCTAATACTCAAATGCTCTTTTTCAGCTGAATTAGCCCCTCGATGCTGACCTAACTCCTGCCAGCCTAAAATCACCCCGTGACGACTCGGTTTTACCTGTACATAGTCAAGCCGCTTAACCTCGGGTGCATTTTTAACAAGGCTAAAGCCTAAAAACGCAAAGAGAAGCAGTAGCAGTAAGGTAAAAAATAAAGGTTTTAATGTATTGATTAATTCGGATAAGCGCATTGGCTAATATTCCTTCTGTGTCGATCTATAATACTTATTCGTATTGCTTTTTTACTTTAAATAAAACAAGCATTTCTTCTAAAAAAAAGCTTATGATGACACGATACCCGAAAATCAAGCAACTTCTCAAGGAGAATACATTTATAACTGAGAATTTTTCCATGATCTCGAAAAAGCGGAATAGCACAGCCCCTGATAATCAAACAGCACTTTATCTTACTATTTACGCATTTATTTCCTTGAAATAGCCTAATCCGATAGGCGAGGCGGGCAAAACCACTCAGCAAACACCCGCCTCGCCTAACGGCATCGGCATAGAAAAAACTAAAGCTTTCATCTCCTCCCCATCACGCCAGCGCGTTGGAACGTGGGAACTAGAGAGGCTGGAGCCTCTTAACCAGAGTAAATTTAATTACTTCGCTGTTTTCTTCTCCATATCCCTTAATATACGCGCAATAATGGGTGCGCAGACGGTTCCACCGTGACGTTTTGCTTTGGTGTAAGCGTGGGTTACCATGCAGGCGTAGCTTATGTCTGGCACACCTTTTTTATTCTCATGCCAGCCGATAAACCATGCGGTATTATAACTGGCGCGTGAGTTTTTGCCTCTGCCACTTAATTGTGCTGTGCCTGTTTTGCCATAGCTTCTGCAACGACCTTTACTATAAAAACGACTAAAGGCGTGTCTGGCTGTGCCGACTTCAGGTACGGCTTTCATTCCTTGACGTAAATAATCAATTAAGCTGAGTTTGAGGGGTCTTGGCTCAATGGGTTTTTGTATTTGATTATCCCATTTTTCAATTAGATAGGGTTGGGGTATTTTTCCTGTGGCAACGCTGGCGGCAACGCGTGCCATTTGCAGTGGTGTGGTGGCAACGCCTTGTCCAAAGGAGTTTTGGGTTAGACGCTGTAAAGCGGTGCTATGACGTATTTTATTTTCCGCCAATTTTTTTAGCTCAGTTTCAATAATACGCCGATCATCAAGTGCTAGTGAGCCTGCAAAACCATTTAGTACATCACCTCGTCCTATACCACCTAAAATACGGCTTAGTGGTAATTGTTCAGAGGCTAATGAAACAATACTACCAAAGCCAAGTAAACGTGCCATTTTTGCGAGCGAGGTATCTTTACCACCTGTTTCAAGTTTATTAGCATCCATCATTACGCCTAAACGTGCAAACCAGACATTAAGTGAGTCTCTTATGGCTTCTCTAAGCCCTAAGTTTTTACTATTTACTGCCTTTTTGCCACATGCACCGCCTCCGCCAAGTCGTAATCGAGGGTAAACGGAGATCATTTTTCCTTCTTTATTTTTTCCACGGTGAGGCATTGAGCGTTCTAAAGGTGCATTGCCTGCATTACTGACTTTACTGGTCAGTTCTAAATCAGGTTGATAACTAAAACTAGAGACGGGAATTCCTGCTAATTGTTGATATTGCCGCGCGGATAAGCCTTTAATCATGCTTTTTAAGTCATCACGCCCTTCTTCATCCACCGCTCGCATTGCTGCCATTGCAGTGACAGGTTTAAAAGTTGAACCAGGTGCATTATGATTATCTAATCCCTGCCATGCATTAACACCAAAGGGGTCACTATTAGGGTAGAGACGACTATAAGAAATCCGATCCCAATGATGAATGCCTTGTGGAGGATTAGGGTAATTAGCGGCGGCTAATATCGCGCCTGTGTGTGGATTCATTAACACTACCGCCGCACGACGTTTACGTGCAAATTCAGCATTGCTTCCCATTAATGGCATTTCTTGTTGCAAATTTTTCTGCGCTATTTGTTGTAAGCGACTATCGAGTGTTAAATACACTTCGGTTTTATCATGCGGTAAGCTGGTGCGCGATAAAATCCCTGTTAATGCATAACGATCTGACTTTTCATAACCCACTAAAGGTACTAAGCCATTATGACGGGTGAAATTACTCGGTGTTGCATCAAAATTATTAATTAATGATTTTCCATCACGGGTCATAAGCTTAAAACTATAATTTAAATCATCCGATACCACAGGGTTACGATGATATTCTCGCACTGCCTCCCATGCGTATTGATTATCTTTATCTAAATAAATGGGAATGCCATCAATACGTTTTTCACGATTGACTACGGGAGTCACAGAGAACGCCAAGTGATGCGTTCCTGAGCCTAGTGTTAATACAATCACATAGGCAGAAGTATCATTATTCGCTCGCGCTACTTTAAAACAACCTGCTTTATGTTGTTCTTTACTTTTTTGAGTCGGATAACAAGCATAAAGCAATTTATTCCCCCTTAATTGACTCAAATCAGGTCGTCCAATCACCTGAATGCGAAGGGTACGCCGTCCTACAACGGTTGCTTGATAATGTAATGGCATCGCATCAGAAACACTAAGCCAGTCATTGAACCCTGCGCGTAAATGACCACCATTCACATAGCCATAACTTAATGGAACCCAATCACTCGCTGGTGGGTTTTCATCCCATTGATTACGCACACTCCAGCGTGATTCTGTTTTTTTATTGCTATTTGGAATATTGTCTCGAACCGCTGCAAATAGGCGACTATGATTCCAAAACTGAACTTGATGCTGAACCGCCTTACCTGCAATGGAATAATACAAGCGTTCTAGTAATGATTCTTCTTCTTCACTGATCGCTTGCCCTGACACCTTTCTTGCTAAGCTATAATCTTTAGCAGGTAACTTAATCCGTCCATCCGCTTCTATTTTAATCAATTGCTTATTTTTCATTAAAGACTCAAATAATAACTGTGTCTCTGTTTTTGGTCTATTCTGTTTTGTTTGTTGCTTATCTTTTTGTTGCTGATGATCAAATTCGTTGTGCAAATTACAAACGCGCAAAGTAAAGATAACAATAAGAAAGAGGGACAGAAACAAACCTGCTCTCAAGAATTGGGGAAGAATAGAGCCTGTTGTATTTGAAC
>WGBH01000322.1 GCA_015494435.1 Thiotrichaceae bacterium
CCTTCATTGTGGTGTTGAGTTTAAGTATTTGGCCTTTACGTTGGGTAGTTTCTGAATGGTACACTGGGCAAGCCATGGCTTATGCAAGATATCCCAAGTATGAAAGTGATTTTTATGAGAAAGCATATGACTGGGATAAGGAAAACTTTCGTGCTGTGTTTGGCATGGGTCAAGTGGCTTACAAACAAAAGAATTATGCAAAAAGTGCCGCTTACTTCTCTGAATTTGAAAAGTTCTATCCTTATAATCCACCGGCCTTAAACATGCTAGGTGCTGCATACATGATGTCTGGCAACTATAAGCAAGCCGCACACATATTTCAGCGTGCATTGGATACCTATCCAGGCTTTGAGATGGCAGAGCAAAATTTGAATCGAGCACAAGCTATTCTAGCGCAACAACGAAAAAGAATGCCACAGCAACCATAAATTTTATAGACAGTATCTAGAAAACATGCTGATATTAAAAAATAATATAACCTTGCTAAGGAGAATTTTATGTTCCAACGTTTAATATATATGATGCTAGCCGCATTTATTTTAACTGGCTGTCAGAACATCAGTAAAGAAGACCTGCAGGTTTTACAAGCACGAGCAGACAAAGCAGACCAACTTCAAGCAGAAAACGCACGCCTAAAAGAAGAGCAAGCGTCTTTAAGAGAGTCTGTTGCCGAGCTTCATACACAGCTTGAACAGGAAATTGCTGACAAACAAATTTTGATTGAGCAAAACGCACAAACAGGCACGATTAAAGTCACTATGCAACAAGATATTCTATTCCCAAGTGGGTCATATAAAATCGATCAAGAAGGTGCAGCAGATATACTTAAGAAAATTGTATCCAGTTTGGATGGTGAAAACACATTACGCATCGTTGGTCATAGTGATAATTTACCAGTTTCTAAAAAATGGCACGATAAATTTTCAGATAACTGGGATTTGTCTGCAAGGCGCGCTGCTGAAGTCGCTAGATTCCTGATTTGGGGTGCAGGGTTCCCCGCCAGCCGTATTGAAGTCGTTGGTAAAGCAGCCACTGAACCTGTTGCAGAGAATAGCACTGAAGAAGGCAGAGCTTTAAACCGCCGTATCGAACTCTTTATTCAAAAATAAAATCTTGAACACTCCCTATCATCTTTTACATCAAGAGATGCCAGCTTTAGCCGTAAAGCTAGCTTCCTTTTTTTTATTGGCTGGCTTATTGCTGTTTCCATTTACTATAGCAGGAAGTAATTTCTTTTTTGCGTTGCTTGTTATCACTGCTCTTATTTATCTACCTATTTTTAAACAAGGCTGGCTTATATGTTGGCATCAGTATCGACCGATAACAGTAGGCATATTACTACTCATTGCCTTTAACTTTATCGGTTCGCTATGGGGTCCATTAGATAGCTTAGCTCTCCATAAAATGGGGAAGCAAATTCTTTGGCTTTTTATCCCAATTATTATTGGTCTAACTTATTATAACACTTCACTACGCAAACATGCTTTTATTGTTATTTCATTATCTCTTTTTGGGCACCTTATACTCACTACATTACAGTATAATGGCGTTATAACAGTTCACGCACTCGGAAGCAGCGAACTAGATGCATCTGGGTTTATTGGTCATTTATCCCTTGGTTTTATTTATGGCATCTGGGCAGGTGCGCTGATTGTAGCCGCCCAAGATTTACCTAAATTATGGAAATTCATTTGTTATACTTTAGTTGTTTACGCACTGATTACAGTGTTTATGGCACATGGAAGAAGTGGATATATTACGACCATAGCTTGTCTTTCTATCGTTTTATTTAAAGTAACGTTTCCACAACAATGGAAACTAAAACTTATTGCCTTTAGCCTACTTATGCTTGCGATTACCTTTTTCACCTTAAGTTACGATCCAGTCAAAGACAAAGTGGTTAAAACTATAGATGGGGTTTCAGCTTTAGCCCATGGGAATTGGGAACAAGCTGATATTCGTTTGAAAATATGGGCTGTTAGTTTAGAAGTTTGGAAAGAACACCCTTATTTTGGTGTCGGTACTGCAGGCTACCCTGATGCTGCAAAACAAGTGTTACAAAAGCCTAAAATGAGTTATTTAAAAATTAATCCCGCCGTACAATCTGTTTTTTATGGTCATCCGC
>WGBH01000323.1 GCA_015494435.1 Thiotrichaceae bacterium
CTTCAATATTGATTATAAATAATTAATTAAAAAGAAATATTTTCATTTTTATCCAATCCATTTTTGTTTTCTTGTAATAGGTTAAAAAAAAACCATTTCGACAGCCTAGGTTTGAACTCCGTCGGAACGTTTTAAAAAAGCCTTGCAGGAAACTGTGAGGCTTTGTTGCGTTTAAGCTAAACGTGTGGACGGGTTTACAAAACCCGTCCAACTAGTGTAACACTGGGGCGCATAGCAGTTTATCTGGTGACGAGGCTGGAGCCTCGTAACCAGAGAAGCAAAATCTGCACAAATTCACATATTAATCTCATAGAAGTTATACTGTCATCCAGCTTATTATCCGCATTTTTTCTTTGAATGGTGACTCATCAATGCTTCGTTTTTTTCGTCTTTTTCTTAAAATATTACTGCCTATTGTTGCTGTTGTTATTTCTCTTTTTATTGCAAAAAATTTAATGGAAAGCGCTCCTAAACAACAACGTAAAAATAAGCCTCCTGTTAAAGCGACGGTTGAGGTTTTAGTTGCAACAGCGCAAGATTATACGGTTAAGGTGCGCTCTCAGGGTGTGGTTGAACCAACAACAACAGGGTTGCTGGTTGCAGAGGTGAGCGGGCGTATTGTAAAAGTCTTTAATCGTTTTCATAAGGGGGGCACTTTTAAGAAAGGGGAAGTGCTTTTACAAATTGATCCAGAAGATTATCAACATGATGTAACGATGCTTAAAATAGATTTAATTCAGGCGGATGCTACCATTGAAGAGGCACAGGCGGCAGTTTTAGAGGCACAGGCAACGGTGCAAGAAGTCTCAGCAGGTATACAAGGTGCAGAGGCTGCGGTACAAGAGGCGCAAGCTGCTTTGCAAGAGGCACAGGCAAAAACGGATATAGCACGTCATGATTGGAAGAGTTTTACTAAAAACACCCCTCCCCCCGCATTAGCTTTGCATCTTCCTGCGCTTGCTAGCAGGAAAGCTATTCTTTCTAGCAAAAAAGCTTCTCTGAGTAGTAAAAAAGCTTCTTTGAGGAGTAAGAAAGCGTTGTTGGCCAGTCGAAAAGCTTCACTCGGCAGTAAAAAAGCAGCAAGACAAGCGATTGAAGCGCGTATTCAACAGGCTAAGAGGCGTTTATCTCTCACCACTATTCGCGCTCCTTATGCGGGACGCATTTTAAAAAAACAGGTCGATGTTGGACAATATGTGAATACGGGGACTGTTTTGACCTCTATTTATGGATTGGATTCAGTTGAAATACGTCTACCTCTTACGGATCAACAAGTAGCGTTTATTCCCTTGCCTGAAAACTATCCGAATGAAAAACAAACAGCGACAAAAGCAACCGTTTCTTTATTGATAGCAAATCCAAGACAACAGTACGGGATGCCAGATGTTTTTCGCTGGCAAGGAAAGATTGTACGCACAGAAGGGGATGTCGATTTACAAAGTCGTCAGCAATTTGTGATTGCTCGTATTAATAATCCCTATAAAAAGCAAGTAGATAATCGCCCTCCCCTAAAAATAGGTCAATTTGTACAGGCAGAAATCAAGGGTGTGACATTATCCAATGTGATTGTATTACCGCGTCATGTCATGCGTGCAGAAGATGAAGTTTTTGTTATTTCTCCCAATAACACCATTGAACGCCGTCAACTCAAAGTGCTTTGGCGCGATGATCAACATGTGGTCTTAAGCAGTGGTTTAAAAGTGGGGGAAAGGGTTTCCATTACGCCACTTGCATTTGTTATCAATGGTTCAAAAGTACGCGTAAAAAACAAGAATGAAAATCCTAAAAAACCATTATCTAGTCAAACAATAACGGAGCAAAATTGATATGCACAGCACAATGGCTTGGTTTGCTCGTAATGGCGTAGCGGCTAATTTATTCATGGTCATGCTACTTGCTTTAGGTGCTTGGTCGCTTATGACACGCATTCCTTTGGAAGTTTTTCCTAGCTTCCAAGGGGATGGGATTAATATCAATATTTCTTATCGTGGGGCCAGCCCTTCAGAAGTTGAAGCGGCGGTTATTTTACGTGTTGAAAAAGCCATTGCCGATGTTAAAGGGATCAAACAATTGGACTCTTATGCTTATGAAGGCTCTGCTTTGCTGAGTATTGAAGTTGAAAAAGGCGTAAATCCACGCGATATACTGGATGATCTTAAAAATAAGATAGATGCCATTAATACTTTTCCTGAAGGCGTGGATCGGCCACATTATGCAGTACAGCTATTTCGTAGCGAAGTGATTAGTGTTGCCGTTTCAGGAGAACTGCCAGAAGCTGAATTACGTCGTTTAGGTGAACAGGTGCGTGATGATTTAGCAGCACTGCCTGAGATTAGCCTCGTCCAATTAACAGGCGTTCGTCCCTATGAATTATCGATTGAAATCAGCCGTTTTAATCTACAACGCTATGGGCTTAGTTTTCAGCAGATTGTGGCGGCAGTGCGTCGTTCTTCAGTGGATTTGCCCGCAGGAACGATTAAAAGTATTGCTGGAGAAGTACTAATACGCACCAAGGGACAGGCGTATACGGCTGCTGATTTTAAAAAAATCCCGCTACTGACTCGCACCGATGGGACTCGTTTAACATTAGGTGATATTGCCACCATTAAAGAGGGGTTTGAAGAACAACCCTTAGCAACGCGTCTAAACCATCATCCTGCGGTTATTATTGAGGTTTATCGCACAGGATTACAAAGTGCGCTTAATATTGGGAAGGCAGTGCGTGATTATGTCGCTAATAACAAAGCAAAAATGCCCACAGGTATTCAGCTCAATTATTGGCGAGATCGTTCACGGATTGTTAAATTACGTCTGCAAACGCTATTAACTAGCGCATGGCAAGGTGGACTGCTGGTATTTTTCGTACTGACTTTATTTCTACGCTTATCGGTTGCACTGTGGGTTTGTGTTGGTATTCCTATTAGTTTTATGGGGGCTTTGACCATCATGCCAGAGATGGGTATGTCACTGAATTTAATTAGCTTATTTTCCTTTATTTTGGTGCTAGGCATTGTGGTGGATGATGCCATTATTACAGGGGAAAATATTTATACTCATCTTAAGCGGGCGGAATCAGGTTTAGCCGCAGCGATTCAGGGCGCTCAAGAGGTCGCTGTGCCTGTCACCTTTGGTTTATTGACCACTGTGGCTGCTTTTTTACCGCTCATGTTTATAGAAGGCAATAGAGGGGTGATCTTTGCACAGATTCCTATGGTAGTGATTCCTGTTTTACTGTTTTCATGGATAGAATCTAAATTAATCTTACCCGCTCATCTGAGTCATATACAAATTCATCAACAAAAAAAGCAAGGATTATGGACACGGTTTCAACAATTTATTGCCAATGGATTAGAAAAAGCAATTATTTTTCTCTACCGCCCTGTTTTAATTCAAGCATTAAAATACCGTTATTTTACCCTCGCGTTGTTTGTTGGTTTTTCAATTATCATATTAGCTTTTGCAATCAGCGGACGGATTGGTTTTACTTTTTTTCCAAAAGTAGAAAGTGAAACCGCACAAGCAACCTTAGTGATGCAGCAAGGAACTTCTGAAAGCATCACTGCAAAGCATATTGAACGCATGGCAAGGATTGCTAAAGCGTTACAGCAAAAATATACCGATCCTAAAACGCAACAATCCGTGATAAAAAATATTCTAAGCAGTGTTGGCTGGCATGTTGGCAGAAGTGGCTCGAATAAAGCAGAAATTGGACAGGTCAGTTTAGAATTAGTCCCACCTGAAACCCGCACTGTGGCAATAGGAACACGTCAACTGGTGTCAGAATGGCGTAAAAAAATTGGTGCAATTGCGGGCGCAAAAGAGCTTTCATTTCGTGCAGAGATTGGGCGTAGTGGTGATCCCATTAGTATCCAGCTCATTGGTAAAAACGTAGATGATCTTCGTATCATTTCAGCGAAAGTACGGCAACGATTAGCTCAATACCCTGCATTATACGATATTAAAGACACCCTAGAAGACGGCAAAGCTGAGATGATTTTTAGTATTAAGCCCGAAGCAGAATTACTGGGGCTTTCTGCTGAAGATCTGGGGCGACAGGTACGAGATGCTTTTTTTGGTGCTGAAGTTCAACGTCTACAACGAGGAAGTGATGATGTACGCGTAGTGGTGCGCTATCCTAAAGAAGAGCGACGCTCATTGGCTAGCCTTGATGCTTTATTGATTAGCAATGCCCAAGGTGTCAACATTCCTATCGGCAATGTCACTGATATTCAAATGGGACAAAGTTCAGCCACCATTCATAGAAAAGACCGTCAACGACTGATTGAAGTCACCGCTGATGCCGATAAAACGAAAATAGATAGCAATCTTATTAAAGCAGAGCTTGATGTTTTTCTTAACGAGTTAACGCAACAGTATTCAAGTGTGCGTTATAGCTTTGGTGGTGAAATGAAGGAGCAAAAAGAAACCTTTAGTAGCTTATTTTATGGCGTTATTTTTATGTTATTTGCTATTTATGCATTACTTGCGATTCCACTGCGCTCCTACGCCCAGCCATTGATTGTTATGTTAGTGATTCCATTTAGTATTATTGGCGCATTATTAGGGCATATTATTTTGGGCATGACCCTCAGTGTGATGAGCATTATGGGAATGTTGGCATTAGCAGGCGTAGTGGTTAATGATAGTTTAATTTTAGTCGATTGGATCAACCGCCGTCTCAAAGAAGGTATTTCAATTGAAGAAGCAACCCGCGTCGCAGGCGTAGCACGTTTTCGCGCCATTTTACTCACCTCACTCACCACCTTTTTTGGGCTAACACCACTACTGTTAGAACAAAGCACTCAAGCACAATTTTTAATTCCTATGGCCGCTTCATTAGGTTTCGGCATTCTCTATGCCACCTTTTTAAGCCTATTATTAATACCCGTTGCTTATCTTATTTTGGCGGATATAAAACGATTTTTTAGCAGAATATGGTTATTTGTTTATGGTTAATCTCCTGTTCAGTTTTGAACAAATTAGCCCGACGGGGTTTGTAACTAGGCTGTCGAAACGCCCCACGAAAAAACGACAATATCATTTAAATTCAATGATATATAAGCATCAAAAAACTAAAATATCTTCAATAACGATACCCTAACAATGCCTTTTATCGTGTAATACAACAAACTATCAATGACTTAGATAAATTGAATTGACCGTTTTTAATTATTTTCTCTTGTTTTTTATCCCTCAATTTTTGGATGAATAAGTAGGCGGATTAAAAACGTTTAATATGGTACACTAAACGGATAATTCTATTCATCTGATATGAA
>WGBH01000324.1 GCA_015494435.1 Thiotrichaceae bacterium
ATACCAGAAATTCCATTTCACCAAATGGTATTTCCTTATTACATACCAACCAGTATGTCCGCAATATCCTCCATACTGATCGGTATGCTCAGCGCGACGGGGTTTGTTACCTCGTCGTAATGTTTCTAATAGCAAAATACTTCAATCTTGACGCAAAATTAAAACGCTATGGACGGTTTTACAAAACCCTCAGCAGAATATGGGTAGATAAGCCTTACAGAAAATGGTGAGGCTTTATTGCGTTTAAGCGAAATATATGGATGGGTTTACAAAATCCGTCCAGCCTGAACCCGTCTAGCTTGTTATTTGACTACTTCAAATATTCTAAAAATAGGTGAAAGCCTTTTTTTTCTTAAGACTTTTAGAGTATTTTTTAGCAATCCGCCATACTCTTCCCTTGATCTTTTACTTGAATTCAAGCTGATAAGCCTTATTTAATCAATTTATCAAATCCTATTTTAAGAGCGAATTAGCCCTTTCTCTAAATGGCATTAATGTATAATGCCCTGTTTTTTGTATTTTATAAGAAGGACTCTTTATGAGTGCGAACGAAGCCTGTATAGATAATAGTTGTAGTTTACCTGATATCGCAAATGAACCCCATTCTGGACCTAATTCACCTTTAAATTGGGTGGGTATGAGTGAAATTGAGATGCCTGTTTTTCTAATGAATGGCAAGCAGGAGCGTATTCAATCGGTTGCTCGTGTACAGGCTTATGTCAATTTGACTGATCCTGATAGCAAGGGTATTCACATGTCACGTCTTTACCTTGCGGTTGATGAGATATTAAGTAATGATGTTTTAACGCCTGCTCTATTGCGTAAAGTTGTGGAGTCCTTTGCTGTATCACATCAGGATATTAGCGACAGTGCTTATTTAGAGTGTCGGGTTAATTTTTTTGAACGTAGGCAGTCTTTAAAAAGTGATAATACAGGTTGGAAGAGTTATAAAGTTCGTCCTATTATTTCGCTTCATAAGGGGAAACTTTTAACTGAGCTAAGCGTTGAAGTCCCTTATTCATCCACTTGCCCCTGTTCGGCGGCATTAGCGCGTGATCTTATTCAGCAGGGTTTTAGGACACAATTTGAGCAGCAAAACAGCTTGGATTATAAAGCTGTCCATGACTGGTTAGGTACAACGGCTGGCATCAGTGCAACACCGCATAGCCAACGCAGTGTTGCGCAAATTCGAGTCAAATTAAATGAGAAGGTTGATGAATTACCTATTTCACGTTTAATTGATCAAATTGAAGACGCATTACAAACTCCTGTGCAAGCAGCGGTAAAACGAGCGGATGAACAGGAATTTGCACGTTTGAATGCAAGTAATTTAATGTTTTGTGAAGATGCCGCTAGACGTTTGCAAGCGGCCTTAGCGACTGATGAAACGTTGGATGATTTTTGGATTCGGGTCAATCATATGGAAAGTTTACATCCACATAATGCTGTTGCTGTGGTGGTTAAAGGGGTGAAAAATGGTTATCGGGATGATCCAAGAGAGCTACCACATTAGGCACTTTAAAGTTCTTTAAAGCCCCTTAAATTCCCTGCCAATAAACACTTAGAGTCCAATAAACGATGCCATTGCTCCATAAAAATAATATTGGCAAAGCTTCACTAGTGCCTTCTAAAGAGTTGGTTTATTTACTACTGGGGCTATTAGTGCTTTTGTTATGGCGCTATGGCGTGGTTTCAAGCATGAGTGATGGCAATACCAGTTTGTATGTTGATGAGGCACAGTACTGGTTTTGGTCACAACATCTTGATTTTGGTTTTTATTCTAAACCGCCTGTGATTGCTTTGATTATTGCCGCAACGACTTCCGTTTGTGGTGATAGTGAAACTTGTATACGCGCTGGAAGCTTGATTATTTATCCCTTTACCAGTTTGTTGATTTATTTTAGCGCTTCTTTTCTGTTTAATCGTCGTGTTGGGCTAGTGAGTGCTTTAGTGTTTGCCACATTGCCTGCGGTGAGTCTTTCGTCATTAATTATTTCTACCGATATTGCATTGTTCTTCTTTTGGGCGTTAGCCTTTTATGGCTTGATTCGAGCCTTGGACTCTAATCAATGGCATTGGTGGTTATTGATGGGGTTTGCAGGTGGCATGGGAATGGAAAGCAAATACACCATGGGGATCTTTGTCTTTTCTGCTATTGCTTATTTTATCGTAATGCAATCGTTTTCTATTTTTAAAAATATTCGTTTATGGAGCGCGGCTCTTTTAGCCTTTATTTTATGGTTGCCTAACCTGTATTGGAATGCACAGCATGACTATATAACCTTTGTACATACCTCAGAAATAGCCGAATTTGAACAACGTCTATTTCATTGGGATGAATTGGGAACTTTTATTGTTGGACAGTTTTTAGTATTTGGCCCTTTATTGTTTATTTTATTTTTCGTCATTAGCTTTACCCAAAAAATAAAACATAAAGTCTTATTAATTAGTTTTAGCTGGATGTTTTTAGGTATTATTTTATTGCAAGCCTTATTAGGTCGTGCGAATGCGAATTGGGCAGCACCCACTTATATTACTGCCAGCATTTTAGTTTCCGCAGGGTTATTACAAACACACCGTATACGCTTACTGATTAGTGCTATTGTGATTAATTTAATGTTAGGTAGCCTAGTTTATTATACAAAACCGATCTTTAATTTAGCAGGATATGAATTAAATAGTAAAACGGATCTACGCAAACGATTACGAGGATGGCGAGAAATTGGAGCACAATATAAAGTGATTCAAGCACACTATCCCGATGCTATTTTATTAGGAACAGATCGCGCTATTCTCTCGCATTTACTTTATCATGCACGACCAAAAATGGTGATGACTTGGAATCCAGATCAGAAAATACAGCATCATTACGATCTTCAGGGGATGCTGAAACAACCCTTAAATAAAACCTTTTTATTTGTCACAGACAAAGCATTACCAAGTAAAATGATCGCTTCGTTTGAAACCATTACTCAACTTAAACAGAGTTTAAAAGTACAAGTTTATTCTGATGTTATGCGAAAATATTCCGTTTATTATTTGCAAAATTTTAAAGGGTATTTATAAACATTCACTTATTAAATTTCATCTCGATGACTAAAAAGCTGAGGCTTTCACTCCTTAAACACTTCGTTATAAAAAACTACTTTTTATTGAGGTTATTATTATTTTATGCAATCAGCTAAATTTTATAATTTATTAATTTTCATCGTGCTAGTGACAGCACATACTGCCATTTTCTGGTTTTCTGACCTTGATTTGCGGGTTGCCAGTTTTTTTTACTATCCTGAACAGAGTAACCCTTGGCCTTTAGGTGATGCGCCTTTGTGGAAGTTTTTTTATCAATTAGCGCCCATTCTTAGTCTTAGTATTGTGCTTTTTAGCGTGCTGATTATCTTAGTTTCTTTTATTAAAAAGGGATGGAAATCCTATCGTATTCAAGCCCTTTTTATTTTATCAAGCTTTCTATTAGGGCCTGGATTGATTGTTAATACCGTCTTTAAAGATCATTGGGGACGAACACGTCCCGCCTATATTGAGCAGTTTGGTGGCACAGAACACTATACGCCTCCTTTAAAATACAATACAGAGGATGATGGAAATTCTTTTCCATCAGGGCATAGTTCGCTTGGTTTTAGTTTTATTGCTTTTTGGTTTTTATGGCGTAAAAAACACGTTGTTTGGGCTAATTATGCTTTTGTTTTTTCTTTAAGTTTAGGCTGTTTATTTGGTTTTAGCAGAATGGCAGCAGGTGGACATTTTTTATCTGATGTATTTTGGTCATTATGGATTCCCTTATTGACCTGTATGGGATTATATACCTTTTTCTTTAAAAAACACTTGCACAGTCTCAAAGGAAAATAAGCTTGCTTCCTACTTCACCAGTTGTCAGTATTTACTATTTTGCACTCTGAAATCGACATAGAATGTTAGTATTCTACTCCATCAATAAAGCTTCAATGGAGCACTCGCTACTAATAATTAAAATAACGAATAATAACACCATGCCTAAGACTGAAGATGTGACATTATCAGGAATTCTAGCGCTGCTTGTTCAACAAAATAAGCTCTCTGCTGGTGTTGCATCTAAGGCGATGAGAGAGGCTGAAGCACGTAAAAAACCGTTAGTCACCCATTTATTAGAAAAGCAATTGATCACACCTTATTGTATGGCAATGGTTTGTGCTCATGAATATGGTTTAAGTATTGTTGATCTTAATGCGATTAATATTTCTCCAGAAATTCAAGCATTAGTTCCACTTGAAACATTAAGAAAAATGAATTTGCTACCACTGTTTAATATAGCGAATGCTTTGTTTGTTGGTGTTGCAGATCCACATTATTTAGAAAATATGGGGGATTTAAGGTTTGCTACTGAGATGGTGCCTGAAGCTGTTTTAGTTGAATACGATAAATTACAAAATATTTTATACGGCTCCAGCAAGGGTGATGCAGTTACATCAGGGATGAGTATTTCATCGGAAACTGAAGCACAAGATTTGGTGGTTGAAACCTATGATTTAGAGCAAAAAGAAGAGGAGTCCAATGATCATGGCGTTGATGTTACACATTTTGTGAACGAGTTATTAAGTCATGCTATTTCCAAAGGTGTCTCGGATATTCATATTGAACCTTACGAAAAAATTCTTAGAGTTCGTTACCGTATTGATGGTATTTTGCAAGTGGTCAGTATGCCGCCTAAAGGCATTGCGCGTAAGCTGACATCGCGTATAAAAGTTATGTCACGTTTAAACTCATCAGAGCGTCGTATCCCGCAAGATGGACGTATTCATTTTCAAGTAGGTGATGATAAATACGTTGATTTTCGTGTTAATACTTTGCCAACCTTATACGGTGAAAAAATTGTTATGCGTATTCTTGATTCAAATACTGCTGCATTGGGAATTGAGAACTTAGGATTTGATGAAAAACAACATCATGACTTAATGGCAGCTATTGCTAAACCCGATGGTATGGTATTAGTAACAGGGCCAACGGGTAGTGGTAAAACGGTAACCCTTTATGCTTGCCTAAATATTCTTAATACCTCAGAAAAAAATATCTCCACTGCCGAAGATCCTGCTGAAATACAGGTTCCAGGTATTAATCAGGTCAATGTCAATGAAAAAGTTGGCTTAACTTTTGCCGCTACTCTACGGGCATTTTTACGCCAAGATCCAGATATTATTATGGTGGGTGAAATTCGTGATTTAGAGACGGCTGAAATATCAGTAAAGGCAGCACAAACAGGGCATTTAGTTCTCTCCACATTGCATACTAATAGCGCTCCAGAAACCTTGACTCGCCTCGTTAATATGGGTGTCCCCCCCTTTAATATTGCCTCCTCTGTCCATTTAATTATTGCACAACGCTTAGCGCGTCGTCTATGTAAAAGCTGTAAACAAGTTGTTGATATACCTGCTGATACCTTGATTCAACTAGGTTTTACTGAAGATCAGTTAGATGGTCTTGTTATCTATGAACCTAAAGGTTGTAGCGATTGCTCAAGAGGCTATAAAGGTCGAGTAGGGATTTATCAAGTGATGCCCATTTCTGAAACAATGTCTAAAATAGTGATGGAAGGTGGCAATGCCATTCAGCTTGCAGAGCAGGCAGAGAAAGAAAAAATTAATAATTTACGTCAGTCAGCTATTGATAAAGTTCGTCAAGGTATCACTTCTTTAGCGGAATTAGAACGCGTAACTAAGGATTAATTATGGCAAGTGGTACTTATAATAATAGAAAAAAACCAAAAGCAGAGCTTCCTTATTTTGAATGGGAAGGGATTAATAAAAATGGTGTTAAAATTCGTGGAGAAGTCCAAGCGCTGAATGCTAATATGCTTCGTGCAACTTTGCGACGCAAAGGGATTAAACCACGTTGGGTACGAGCAAAACGTAAACCTCTATTTGGTGCAGGAGGGAAAATAACTCCTGCGGATATTGCCCATTTTGCACGTCAATTAACCACTATGATGCGCTCGGGTGTGCCATTAGTACAAGCTTTGGAGTTAATTAGTGGAGGGTTGGAAAATCCCGCCATGCAAATAATGGTCAAAAAAATTAAAAAGGATATTGAAGCAGGTTCTGATTTTGCAGCAGCACTTAATAACCAACCTAAATATTTTGATGACTTGTTTGTTAATCTCGTTGCGGCAGGTGAGCAAGCGGGAACCATGGAAGATATGTTAGATAAGGTGGCAACTTATAAAGAAAAAACCGAGCGTATGAAAGCTAAGGTTAAAAAAGCTATGATGTACCCCATTATGGTATTGATTATGGCCGTTGTTGTCTCTGCTATTATGCTTATTTTTGTTATTCCTCAATTTGAAAGTGTTTTTTCAGGTTTTGGTGCTGAACTACCTGCCTTTACTCAGATGTTGATTGATCTGTCGAATTGGTTACAAAGCTCTTGGTGGAAGCCTTTAATTGCGCTTATGGTGATCGGATTTAGTTTTAACCAGGCAAAACAACGCTCTGCAAAATTCCGTTATTTTATTGATACTGCTGTTTTAAAAATTCCTGTTATGGGTGTGATTGTTGATAAGTCAGCCGTGGCTCGATTTTCTCGCACCTTATCAACCATGTTTGCTGCAGGTGTACCGCTAGTTGAAGCAATGGATGCGGTTGCAGGGAGTACAGGCAATTTAGTCTATCATAAAGCGACCATGCAAATTAAAGAAGACACCTCCAAAGGGGTGCAACTAAATGAGGCAATGCTCACCACCCAACAATTCCCCACCATGGTGGTACAAATGACTAAAATTGGTGAAGAATCAGGGCGTTTAGAAGAAATGCTTGGACGTGTAGCGGACTATTTTGAGGAGCAGGTGGATGATTTAGTTGATTCATTATCCAAGCAAATGGAACCTTTAATTATGGCTGTTTTAGGTGTTATTGTTGGCGGCCTGGTTGTTGGTATGTACTTGCCAATCTTTAAATTGGGAGCCGTTGTGGGGTAGGAAATGGAAACTAATTTAATTAAACATTATGTATTTATTGACTTGGAAAATATTCAACCAGATAATCTAAAAATACTCTTTGATCATCCTAATCCTATTAAAGTATTTGTATTTGTTGGAGCGAATCAAAATAAAATTGCTTATGACATGGTGATTGCAATGCAACAGTTGGCTGAAAATGCAGAATA
>WGBH01000325.1 GCA_015494435.1 Thiotrichaceae bacterium
CAACCTCATCAAGACTGCTAAATCCTTCTTCCACTAGAAGCCCTGCTATTTCTTCATCAACATCCAGTTGCTCTGTGAATAAATTAATAATAATTTGAGCTTCTTTTATCCCCTTCGCTTCAGCATCACTCTCACTCATGACATTGAGAGTCCAACCTGTTAATTCGCTAGCAAGACGCACATTCTGCCCACCTTTACCAATCGCTTGCGATAATTTGTCTTCTTCAACGCCTATATCCATGCTCTTTTTTTCTTCATCGACAACAATGGAGAGCACTTCTGCAGGTTGCATTGCGTTTATAATAAAAGGGGCAATATCTTCATCCCACGGAATGATATCCACCCGCTCATTATTAAGCTCATTGGTAACAGTCTGTATGCGTGAGCCACGCATACCGACACAAGCACCAATAGGATCAAGATTGGGTATCAATGCGTGTACTGCAATCTTAGCGCGAGAACCAGGATCACGAGCGCATCCCATAACTTCTATCATTTCCTGGCCAATTTCAGGTACTTCTAGCTTAATTAGTTCAATAAGAAATTCATTAGCAGTACGGCTCACAATCATTTGTGGACCACGCGCATCTTCTCGAATCTCTTTTAATAAACCGCGTAGTCTATCACCAACTCGTACGTTTTCACGAGGAATCATTTGATCTCGTGGAATTAAAGCTTCTGCATTATCACCCAAATCAAGCATAATGCCACGACGATCAGCGCGTTTAACAGTCCCAAGAACTAACTGCCCCATTTGATCTCTAAAGTTTTCGACCACCCGTTCACGTTCTGCTTGGCGTATTTTTTGAGCAATAACTTGCTTGGCCGTTTGCGCCGCAATACGTCCAAATTTAATCGACTCAACAGGCTCTTCTAGAAATTCACCAATTTTGAGGTCTAAGCCTCTTGCTTTTGCATAGCTAAGAAGGATTTGTTTTTCAGGTGATTCAAATTCTGGATCTTCATCGTCTAATACTTCCCAACGTCGAAAAGATTGATAGTCACCTGTTGCTCTATTGATATCAACACGAATATCCATTTCCATGCCATAACGTTTACGAGTTGCAGTTGCCAACGCAATCTCTATGGCCTCAAAGATTATTTCAGGTGCGACATTTTTTTCGTTGGACATCGCATCTACAACGTACAGTATCTCTTTACTCATAGGGTTATTACACCTAACATTTTACCTAAAAATATTACTGGGCTATTCATATCAATTTTTTATTCCATTATTAGGCGAGTGCGATCAATAATATCAAAAGGAATAATATGTATTTCTTTATTCACTAAAATTGACACATGAGTCTCGGTTACTTGCTCTAAACTACCACGAAAGTTTTTGCGTTCATTAATAGACGTTCTAGTACGAATTTTTGCCAATTGACCTATATATTGTTCATATTGGTCAACAGAAAAAAGCACTCGATCAATTCCAGGAGAAGACACTTCCAGAATATAAGCAACAGGAATAATGTCTTCTACATCCAGTACCGCCCCCATTTGTCGACTAACTTGAGCACAGTCCTCAACAGTAATACCTGCCTCTTTTTCAATAAAAATACGTAAAAGCGCACTTTCTGAATGCGGGCGATATTCATAGCCCCATAATTGAAAACCTAACCCTTCCGTTGTTGTTTTGATTAAATGATTTAATCGATCTTGCACTTAGTCTTCCTATTTAAACAAATTTCAAGCAATAAAAAAGCCCCGTAAACGGAGCTTTTTTATCATTGAGACAAGAGCAGTTATGTCTCAATTTTATATTTGGTAGCGGGGGCAGGATTCGAACCTACGACCTTCGGGTTATGAGCCCGACGAGCTGCCAGACTGCTCCACCCCGCATCAGAGGTGGCAGATTATAAGGAGATGGTTAAATAAATGCAAGCTTTTTTTAAAGTTTTGTATGTAAGTAGCGTACAGTGGCTAATGTTTTGGAGGAGCTTGGTATATCCATCTCTTTGATCTGCAACGACTTAGGAATACTATTTGAAGTCAGTAATAAAACCAATTGAGAACTAGCACGAGTCATTCCCATATAAAGTTTACGTGTGTTTTCAACAATAAGCGCATGACGTTCTCTATCCTCAATACCTGCTCGTTTTTCATTTTCAAACAAAACTTGCAAACCTGTGATAAAGACAATAGGACTTTCAAGACCTGTTGCTGCTTCTAATTCACAAAGTCTTAATGCGTTTTCATCCCAATAGGGATCAGTCAAGATACAGGCCGATTGATTCAAGCTGTTTTTAATCGTTTGTAATAAAGGACGCACGCTAAAATTAGCCGCATCAAGAATTAAAATGTCTTGTGCAGGCGTTCCTTTTTTTAAAAGCTTATGCACTTCACTGAGAAGACGGTTTCTTTCATCATTTTGATGCTGAAAATGTAATAGTTTAGGCGCAATACAAGCGGATCTAGGCAAATCCGTACAAGATTGTATGGTTGATATATGCGCTATTTCATCAGGAAGACGGTTTAAGCGATATTCTTCAGCAATTTTTAAAATTAAGGGATTAGAACGGTAATTGTATTGTAAACGAGTGGTTCGATTACGTAGATCAATACCTGTTTCTCTCCAACTTAGGCTACGATTTAAAAAACCTTGATCAGGATCTGCAACCATATAAAGCTGTCCTGTCTTTGGTTTAATGGCTTTTTTTATTAATTCAAACCAGATCGGTGCGAAGTACTGCGCCTCATCAACTAATATATGGTCATACTGCTCTAGGCTAACGCTACCCTCTTGTATATTACGCCATAATAAGCGTGGAAGATCAGCCCAAAGTAAGACATGACGTGCTTTTAATTCAGCATCAAAATCTAACACCGCCCGCCATAGGCGTTCTCGTAATTCTATACTTAAAGAATGCGCTTGCCCCGAGCGCTTTATTTTCAAATAATCACTTTCTGTAAAAATCAAACGGTCTTTAATAAAATTGATTTCTCGTAGAAATGAGTGTTCGGTAAAAATGGTTGCTATTAAATGACGCTCTAATATCTGTGCAATCACATCCATTACCTGATGCTCATGGACAAAAGAGTGTGTCCATTTCCATTGCTGTTGACACCATTCCATAAAAGGATGGCACTCATTTTCTTCATGATTAAATAGACTTTTATAACGCGATTTCAAACAATGGTTAATCGCCTTATTATGGGTCAATACAAGGATTTTTTTCTTAGGATAAAGGTCACGTAATAATTTTGCACGATGCAATAAAACTAATGACTTACCACTTCCAGCAGCACCATGAATCAAACGTAAATTATAATTATGGGGTAATGCTTCTTCCGTTTTTAAGACCAAATCCTGTTTAAGTGCTGTTTCTTGCTCTTCACTTAGAAGAAAATGCTCTAATTTTAATGAAGTTTGTTGATCAAAACGATGCAACGAGTGCTGTTTTGAAATAGCAGACTCAGGAGTAAAGCGACAGCGCATATAATTTAGCGCATAAGTTGACATAGAAATACCCATGTATTTGTTCACTAATGTGGATAATTCTTTCGGGACAAGAGCATCCCTTCCAAATAAATGAATACCGTGAGCGGTTAAATGTAATTGTTTTTTTGCCTCTAGGCTATTCGGTAAGATAACAATAAAAGGAACTAATAAGCTCGTATGGGCTTGTAGTTTTTTTGGAAGCAATGCTTGTTGAAAATATAATAGTTTGCGTAATGCTTCTTTTTTATAAGAAAGGATTTCTTTATTCTGTCTCCGCGATAAATCCTCTACTTGTATGTCCTCATTGCAAATAAAAATAAAGAGTGAATGCTTCTCTCGTTGTAAATAAAATAAAGTACCCTCTGGAAGGTTCCCAGTCGATAAATGCTGATAAATCTTATAGTGATCTGCTAAGGTGCTGCTTAAATGAGTATACAATTCTGTGGCAACATCACTCGCTGCCACCGCATATTTTGGTAATGCGACTGCCATAATAATCCCCTAAAATACGTGTATTTCGACCCCACTGTCTTATTTTTGATATATACACGACTCCCACAGTATACATAAAACATATTGCTGGTCAATCGCTTCCTTGTCTTTTTGTCTTTAGCTCAGAAAAATTTTCTTGCCAGCAATTTTATAAACTCAGGAAGTTTCAAGTCATTAAATTACCTAATAAGGATGCCAAAAGACAGTATTGAAGAAATAGCATTGCTACAAACCTTCGGCCTCGATAAAATGATATCCCCCCCCCACAATTAACACTAAAAGTAAAAAATTATGAGCAAATTCTGGAGCCACCGTACACATGCCTTAAAACCTTATACTCCTGGTGAACAACCGCAAGATACGCAATACATCAAACTCAATACCAATGAGAATCCTTATCCTCCTTCACCCTTAGCGCTTGCGGCAATGCAACAAGCGGTTTCTAATGATCTACGTTTGTATTCTGATCCAGATGCTCATCCATTAAAACAAGCTATTGCGGATTATTATCAAGTGGATATTAGCAATGTATTTGTTGGTAACAGCTCAGACGAGGTATTAGCACATAGTTTTGCGGCATTGCTTCATCATAATAAACCACTGCTTTATCCTGATATTAGTTATAGTTTCTATCCTTCTTATATCAATCTTTTTGGAATTGATGCTAAAAGTATTCCCCTGAATGATCAGTTAGCTATTAACTTTTCTGATTATCAACAGGAAAATGGTAGCATTGTCTTTCCTAATCCTAATGCTCCAACAGGAATCGCTATCGCGGTTGCTGAAATTGAGCAACTAGTACAACAGCATCCTGATTCTGTTATTCTTATTGATGAGGCGTATGTGGATTTTGGTGCGCAAACGGCAATACCACTGACACAAAAATACAATAATATCATTGTGGTGCAAACTTTTTCTAAGTCGCGCTCATTAGCAGGCTTACGGGTAGGGTTTGCGATTGCTCCTGCTGAATTAGTCAATGGTTTAGAGCGTGTTAAAAACTCATTTAATAGCTACCCTCTTGATCGTATTGCCATAGCAGGAGCAACGGCATCGATACAAGATACAGCGTATTTTGAACAAACCTGCAAAAAAATCATTCACACACGCGAAACAACCGAGAAAGCTTTGCAAGCCCTTGGTTTCAGTACCCTACCCTCTTCTAGTAATTTTCTTTTTGCAACGACGCATAAAATGCCTGCCGAAGCCATTTATTTAGCATTGAAACAAGAAGGGGTTTTAGTACGTTATTTTAATGCGCCCCGTATTGATAATTATCTACGGATTAGCATTGGGACTGATAAGCAAATGACTAAATTTATCGAAAAACTAAGTAAAATAATTAAGTACGAGGACACACACTAAAGACGAAATACTTTCTTACCCGCACCGAACTGATAAGCAAGTAAAGTCAAAGGAAGATAGGCTATTGATAATAACCACCAACTTGCATCTCGATAAACTAAACATAACCATGCTAATGGAAATAGCCAAAATAAATTAATAACTAAATAGATAAGGGTCACTTTTTGATGTGAAGACCAATACTGTGCAAGGTGCTGATACAGATGAGTACGATGTGCTTGCAGAATATTTTCTCCTGCCAATATCCTTCTGATCAGTGTCACACTCGCATCAATAACAAAAAGAGCAGAAAGAATTACCCATGTTGCATAATTTACCCAGCCTAAACTAATGGTAATCAGTGCAAAGAAAAAAATCATAAAGGCTAAAAAAGTGCTACCAACGTCACCCATAAATATTTTTGCAGGTGACCAATTATGCAAAAGAAAACCACTCGTCGCTGCCGCTAGACAAAGCATCCATAGCCAGACCGTTGTTTCTGTCACCATAGGATTAAAATAAACACTAAAAAAAGCGACGGATAACAACATAAAAATCGCTTGCAAGGCAGCCAAGCCGTCTATTCCATCCATAAAATTAAATAAATTAATCCACCAACTTCCCGCAAAGATAAGCAATGCCACTGTTAGGGAAAAAGGTAATCCTAAAATATCCTCAATCGTAGGCAAAGGTAAGGTTGAAATACCCAAATAAACCAATAGGGAAACACTCGCATGAACAACAAGGCGAATAGCAGCAGAGAGATGGATAATATCATCCACTAAACCAACCAAAGCAACCAATAAGCAAAGGCTTATCACTCCCCAATAGACAGGGGCATAAATTTGTTCTTGATACATCAACCATAAACTAACTAGAAAAAAACCTCCAATAATACCCAGCCCCCCACCATGAGGGGTTATTTTTGTATGCGAAGAACGATTATTTGGCTGATGAACTAGTTTTAAAGACGTCGCATAACGACATACCAATAAAGTTATTAGCCAGCCAAGAAGAAGAGCGATAAAGGAAAGAAGCATATTTTAAAAGTTTTTATAATCAATAAGGGTCTTAGCTAACCCTTCATCCAAGGAATAAGGTGGCTTCCAAGCAAGGCTTGAACTGATATAGCTATTATCCACCGTAAGAGAGCCTAACAAACGCTTAGCAACTGCTTTTTTTCCCAACAAAATCAGCACGCTATTTAAGATGCTAGCAGGAATAGAAAATAAACGTGCAGGTTTTTGCAGATGATAGGCAACACGCTGTATCAATTTTGCGGTAGAAAGCACCTCCTCATCACTGATCAAAAATACTTTACCTCCCGCCTTAGGATGCTGACAGCAAACACTCATAGCATCCAATAAATTTCCTAGATAAAGCAAACTACGTGCATTATTAACCGACTTTAAAGGCAAGGGTATTCCTTTATCAACCCATTTAATCAGATGTAAAAAATTAGCTTTAACGCCCTTCCCATAAACCAATGGAAATCTAAGAATAACTAACTCTAATGCTTGATATTGTGCTATTTCTTGCAAGCCTTGCTCTGCTTCCCATTTAGAAATAGCATACGCATCCACAGGATTAGCTTTATCTTGATCTGTATAAAGTTTATCTCTTTCTTCTCCAAGCACTTTAATACTACTGGCAAAAATAAAGCGTTTCACACCGACCTTAACTGCTTGATGAGCCAGATTCAATGTACCGGCCACATTAACTTCACGATAAAGATCCAACGGTTGAGTCGTTCTTTCCTGCATTATATGCACACGTGCTGCCAGATGAATCACAATATTGACACCAGTTAGCGCATTAGACCAATCCGTTTCGCTATTAATATCACCAACCACTACCCATGAAATATTTGCTATTGCTTGCTGAGGCTCCTTTCTTAGCGCAGCGATAACACGATATCCTTGTTGAACCAATGTCTGACACAGCGCACTACCAATAAACCCATTAGCGCCCGTCACCAGTATTTTTATTGAACTATTTTTTATCATTTAGAATTTTTCTATAACATTGGGCATAAGCCATTCCTAATGCTTCTCCTGAAAAAAGAGCTTGATAACGCTGACGTGCCGCTTTACCCATTGTTTTTGTTAAATCATCATCAGTGATTAGCTTTTGCATTGCATTCGCTAAGGCATTTGGAGATTTTGGAGGAACAACAAAACCTGTTTTATGATCTAAATTCACAAATGAAGTCCCTGTCCCAATTTCACAAGAAATCATTGGCTTTGCACACATCGCAGCTTCAATCAAAACCACCCCAAAAGCCTCAGAACGCAGATGAGAGGGTAAAATTAACGCTTTACAACCTGCAATCAATGCCATTTTTTCTGCATTAGTGACCTGTCCTAACAAATGAATAGTAGAAGATTGCTGTGCTATCGCTGAAAGTTTATCCTGCTCTGCAC
This sequence comes from Thiotrichaceae bacterium, assembly GCA_015494435.1. Taxonomy (GTDB): domain Bacteria; phylum Pseudomonadota; class Gammaproteobacteria; order Thiotrichales; family Thiotrichaceae; genus JAGLBW01. Next base: position 7,705 of record WGBH01000325.1, read on the forward strand.
CCGTACCTGCAATTGCAATAGGAAAATCAACTTGTTTTGCAGCCTCCAATAAAAAATACAGCCCCTTATAAGCTCTTAACACACCGATAAATAAAAAATATTCACCCGCTTTAAGACTAAATTGCTGTTGCAATGAAATATCAATGGCATCTTGTTGATACGGTTGATAGCTCGACTCCATAATACCCAGCGGAATAGTATGCAAATATTGGCTCGACACCATCGAAGCTAAAATAGGACTGCTTTTTATATAAGCCGTTGAGGTGGCTATCACTGCATCCATACTATTTAACATACGTTTCATTAAAGGTTGATAAAGCTTTCCTAACCAACCTTTAGCAACCACATCAGAATGATAGGTCATCACACAGGGTTTATTATATTTTTTATTGATTCTGCTTAAAAAATGCAAAATATCAGCAAACGGCCAAGGAAAATGATAATGAATAATATCTGCCCATTCAAGCTGTCTTGAAAATCGTTGAAATGATGCAATAAACCCTAAATCACAAGAGGCAGGGGCTATCCATGAACGCGCGCGGATAACCCATCCCTCAGCCCGTTCTATTTGTGCTGGAATTGGGCTAGGTGATAAGGTAAAAATACGATTTTTTATCACCTCATCAGATAGCGACTGAGTAGAAAGTGCAATTTGACGGATCGCTTCTTGCAACCCTCCTGGAGGATCAGGAAAATAAGTACGATAGACATGAAGTACATTCATTTCATAATTTTTTTTAGAAGAATTAGTCAAGAATATTAACACGTATCGCAGTATAAATTGCATCCTGCCCGTTAATGAATACTCCAATCTCTTCCTTTTTTTCCCATATCACTTCAATATGCGTACCTACTGATAAATCCTTTAGTTTTATATCTTTTCTTTTTTGACTTGACTGGTCAATTAACAAGGTAGAAGCATTAATAATAATATCCTTTCCTTCCAATCTAATTTTATTATTATTAATCGATTCAATAATGCCCGACTCTTTTTCTTGTACTAGCGGCGATACAATAACGGTAGAAGCCACTAATTCGCCATTTTCATTCACTAACCCCTCAACCGAAAGGATAGTATCTGGAAATATATCATCTAACTTTCCTGTAACAAGTTTAGTCTTATCTGTAATAACAATAGGTTGACCAGCAACACGGAAATGCGAAGGAGAACTTAAATCAAAATCAGTCACCAACCCTTTAACTGCTAATAAAGTACCTGTTTCAAAATGTTGATAGGGTGTTTTTGAATGAACCGAAGAAGCGATTAGTATTTTATCTTGAATATAATTTAACGCACTTTCCACTTCAACATACTGCCCAACTTTTGGCTCATTCTCGACTGAATTTAAGCCCGTAACAGCCGAATAATCAACAATGGTATCTTGAACGAGAATCAGTTTTAGATCTTCATTAATTCTTGTAATCTCCCCTTCTATAGCAATTGAAGAACTATTATTATTAATAAAAAAGGGAGCAATTAACTTAATGCTACTTGCAACTAACACACCTTCAGAATTTCGACTTCCTGAAACCTCGACATAATTCTCAATCGTCAAATCTTGCAATTGATCAAACCCATTGAGAACCGTTAAAGGAATCGTTTCAACATCCTGCCCCATAATTCTAAGAGAATGATTATCAGATGAGGCAACCGTAACAATCCCTTTAATATCACTATCATAACTAATCTTATCTGCGACTCCTGTTCCAGTCAGCGCATCGACAGTGCCTGTTATCTCGATATTTTCACCCAGACTAAAATCATCTTGTTTTGCTCGCTTGCCATCACGATAAAACTGAGCCTTGCTTGTATCATATTCAACACCGTTAACGTAGATACTACCAAAGCCTGTGATACTCCCCATCACAACCCCTGAGCCTCCTATTCCGCCTTCAGCAAGAATAACGCCAGAACCTCCAATCCCTCCTTCAGCAACTTCAGAATTTTCTACATTACAGGCAGAAAAAAAGAATAAGAACGTCGTAAAAAGAAAACTAATTTTGAATGTAAGTAGAATTTTCATTAGATATTTTCAGGAAAAAAAGCATATTTTTAAATAAGATCTTACTGAAATTTTCTCCCTTAACGTGAGCCTTAATAA
>WGBH01000326.1 GCA_015494435.1 Thiotrichaceae bacterium
CCTTTATTTAACCGCAACCGTTTTACGCCATTCAATAAATGATGCGGTATCATTAACGCGAGGGAAATCCTTGTCAGGGACAGGGACTTGTAAAAAATTACATAAAGGTTCCCAACCTTGTTGTATTTCATATACTAATAACCGCTCAGCAGGGACATTTTTCTTTACACTTTCAATGTGCTGTTTAAATTGTTGAATAGCAAAATCTTTCTCATGAAAGCGTCCTTTAAATGTTTTTTGCCATAATAATTCTTCTTGTAACTTCCAAATTTTATATATTTTAATTAAGTCAGGATTAAATAATCCTTTGATTCTCAAACCAATGCTTCTTGATAATGTAAGACGATTTAGACTATAAACTGTGTTAAAAGTACTTTTATACCATGCCTCTGGGTCTCTTACTGTAAGAAGAAATTTCATCTTAGGGTATTGTTCTAATAAGGGTAAATAATCATAAGAAGTCGACCAATATAAACCAGCTTGATACCCTTCAAATAATGCCTCCCAGTCAACAGGTTTTCCTTGTGCATAGGATTTCCAGATATCCGTATGTTCAGGATGAATAAACATATCACTAAAGTGATAACACTTATTAAAACCTAAATCCTCTAAGGCTTGTTTTAAGGACATTGTCCCTGTACGTCCTAGACTTAAATTAAGAACTTTTATCATTTATTTGATATACCTATATTTGGTTATGTTGTAAATATAATTGGTTAATTTTATTAATTCAGCATGATTTTGTTCAAAGGGATCACTATAGTTTCTCGAGAAAATGATTTCCACTAAATTATTTTAATTGCAAAAATAGACTTATTTTAAAAAATACGCTGATGTACTTACATATTAGGGTAATTAGGACCACCTCCTCCTTCTGGGGAAGTCCATGTAATATTTTGATGAGGATCTTTAATCTCACAGGCTTTACAATGAAGACAATTCGCAGCATTAATTTGCAAGCGTAGGTTTGTATTTTTAGTTGTATTTTTTATCATATTTTCTTCTACAATTTCATAAACTCCAGCAGGGCAGTAGCGCTGTTCTGGAGCATCGTATTTTACTAAATTTATTAAGATAGGAATTGTTGGATCCCGTAGCTGTAAATGAACAGGCTGATCTTCTTCATGATAGGTATTAGAAAGTGCAACAGAACTCAATAAATCAAAACTTATTTTGTTATCTGGTTTTGGATAAACAATGGGTTTATAGTGCGTTTTAGTTTTCAGATATTGATGGTCAGCCTTGTTGTGCCGAAGGGTAAAAGGTTCTTTACCACGTAGTATTTTTTCATAAACGATTTTACCGAGTATTCCCCAACGAGCGTAGGCAGGACGGGAATTACGTACTTGATAAAGCTCATCATAGAGCCAAGAAGTTTGTATTTTATGATGATAATTTATCAATTTATTATTAAAAGGTGGGTGCAAGGATTCAATAATCGCCTCTGCGGCTAACATGCCACTTTTCATGGCAGTGTGGCAACCTTTTAATTTTGCTATATTTAAAAAGCCTGCAGCACAACCAAGTAACACCCCTCCTGGAAAAACCAGTTCTGGAATGGATTGTAGACCGCCTCGATTGAGAGTACGTGCCCCATAGGAAATCCTTCGCCCTCCTTCTAGGATTGTCCTAATCGCAGGGTGCATTTTAAAGCGTTGCAACTCTTTAAAAGGGTGTAAATAGGGATTTTTATAATCTAATCCGACTATCAAACCTAGAGCCACCTGATTCTTTTCTAAATGATAAATAAATGCGCCACCATGAGTTGTACCATCTAAAGGCCATCCGAAGGTATGTATTACTCGTCCTGCTTGATGTTGTGTTGGATCAACTTCCCATAGCTCCTTAATTCCTAGAGCATAAGAAGGAGGCTCGCTGGCTTGGCACAACTTAAAATGTTGTATCAGTTGTTCTGATAATAAACCTCTGCAACCTTCAGCAAATAAGGTATATTTTGCATATAATGCAAGACCAAGTTCATGATCTAGTTTAGGCTGGCTATTTTTATCTAACCCCATGTCTCCCGTTAAAATACCTTTGACACTGCCATCTTCGTTAAATAAGACCTTGGTCGCAGCAAAGCCTGGATAAATTTCAACCCCTAAATTTTCGGCCTGCTCTGCTAACCAACGACATAAATTTCCCAAACTAATAATATAATTACCTTGATTATCAAGTTGGGGAGGAAGAAGCCAACTTGGTATATTCCAGCTTTGATTTTTTGTTAATAGTAAAACTTGTTCCTGTCTAACCAAGGTATGAAGAGGTGCATTAAGTTGCTCCCAGTTAGGAATTAACTCATTAAGAGGCCGAGGTTCAAAGATTGCTCCCGAAAGAATATGAGCACCAACCTCAGATCCTTTTTCAATTACGCATACACTTATATCAGAACTAAGTTGTTTTAACTTGATTGCTGCACTTAAACCTGCAATACCTGCACCAACAATCACAACATCAAATGTCATTGCCTCTTCCGTCATGGTTAGTTTCCCATTTTTAGACGGTTTAATAAGTCAGGTAAAACTTCTTGCCAATCAGCGACCAAACTATAGTCAGCGACTTCTAAAATTGGAGCATTCTCATCTTTATTAATAGCAACGATGACTTTACTATCCATAATGCCAGCAAGATGTTGAATTGCTCCAGAGATCCCAACGCCGATATATAATCGCGGTGCAATAATCTTACCCGTTTGTCCAATTTGCTGATCATTTGGAGCAAAACCTGCATCAACTGCCGCACGTGTTGCCCCCACTGCCCCTCCTAGTTGGTCAGCTAGTGCATACAATAATTGAAAGTTCTCCTTGGTTTGCATCCCTCTTCCGCCTGCGACCACAACACTCGCATTGTTCAATTCAGGACGTTCAGAGTCACAAAGTTGTTGTTCTATAAAACGTGATAATTGATTTGTTTTTTCTGTTAACGTTGTTTGAATAGTATGTATAGGTGCTAAATTGCCTTTAGCCATCATGGCAGGTTCAAATGCGGTTTCTCGTATTGTCAATACTTTGATTTTATCTGTTGTGCAAAGTGTCGCAATAGCGTTACCTGCATAAATTGGACGTTTAAATGTATCGGTGCTTTCAATGGCTATCACATCCGATACTTGGACAACATCAAGCAAGGCAGCAATACGAGGCATAATATTTTTACCAAAACTACTCGCTGCAGCAAGTATATGGGTATAATGACTGGTCAATGGTACAATGGTATCTGCCAATGTTTCTGCAAGAAAATGCTGATAAATGTGGTTATCTATCACTAAAACTTGTTCAACCCCTTCAACCTTAGCAAGAGATAAGGCAACTTCTTCACAGTGATAGCCTATAACTAACACATTGACGATGCCAAGTTGTTTTGCTGCTGTAATTGCACTTAAGGTTGCACTATTAACTGTTTGATGATTATGTTCTGCAATAACAAGCACACTCATTATATTACCTTCGCTTCTGTTTGAAGTTTAGTGATTAACTCATTGATATTCTCAACTTTTATCCCTGTTTTACGTCGTAGCGGAAGTTCTACTTTGCATGTTTGTAAACGAGGGGTGATATCAACATCAAGTTCCTCAGCTGCTAATATGGTCAATGGCTTTTTCTTAGCTTTCATTATATTTGGTAATTTAATATAACGAGGGTTATTCAAACGCAAATCTGTTGTAATAACAGCCGGCAAGGACAAACTAATGATTTCAAGACCTGTATCAATTTCTCTTGTTACTTGAACTTCATCATCTTTTAGGATTATCTGCGAAGCATTCGTTCCTTGCCCCCAATTTAATAAGGCGGCAAGCATTTGTCCTGTTTGATGACTATCATCATCAATTGCTTGTTTTCCAAGAAGGACAAGTTGCGGGTTTTCTTGAGCAACAACTGCTTGTAATAGCTTAGCGACAGCTAGTGGTTGAGTTTCAACATCTGTTTGAATCAGAAGAGCACGATCAGCACCCATTGCTAAAGCAGATCGTAGTGTGGTTTGAATAGGTTTTTCTCCTATGGAAACAACAATCACTTCACTAGCAATACCACTTTCTTGTAAACGAATAGCAGCCTCTAGCGCAATTTCATCAAATGGATTGATTGACATTTTAACATTGTTTGTTTCTACACCTGTATTATCAAGTTTTACTTGTATAGCAACATGATGATCAATCACCTGTTTTATAGCAACGAGAATTTTCATATGACTGATTTTAATTATGATGTTATTTATCTGACCTATTTGTAGGAAGAAGGATGTTGTTGTTCTTGACGTAATTGAGCTTTATCAATTTTCCCTGTTGATGTTTTTGGTAAATAGGCTCGAAATTCAATTTTATGGGGTAACATATACTTAGGTAAACGTGTACTACAAAAATGATTCAGTGTTTGATCGCTTAATTCAGTATGATGACCAGTAACAACAATCGCTAGAATACGGTTGCCAATTTCTTCATCAGCAATCGGAATGACTGCTACCTCTTCAACATCTGGATGAGAATAAATAACAGCTTCTATCTCATCAAGTTCAATGCGGTAACCACGACTTTTAATTTGATTATCCCGCCGACCTAAATAAATATAATTACCATCGTCTGTTTCTCGAACAAGATCACCTGTATGGTAAATTTTCCCTTTATCATGCAAAATCAAGGCTTTTTTAGTACGCTCTACTAAGTTCCAATATCCCATCATTAAACTCGGTCCACGAACACAAAGTTCACCAACTTCCCCTTTCTTAACAATATTTCCTTGCTGATCAACAATCAAAATATCTGTATTTGCACACGCTTTGCCAATGGGAATTGGCTCTATACGTTCAGGGTCAAGTGATGGCACAGGATAGTAAGTACAAACATTTGTTTCAGTAGGACCGTAAAGATTATAGTAATTTGCGTGATGAATTTGCTTCATTAATTGACGTAAATATTTGACGGGGAACACCTCACCTGCAAATAAAATACTACGCAACGCAGAGAGATTATGTTGCTCTAAACGACCATGAAGTGAGAGTTGAATAAGTACAGATGGTACAGAATACCAAATAGAAATTTTCTCATTTGCAATAAAAGATGCCAAACTACGTGGAAAGACAGATAAAGAAGGAGGCACTAAGACCAATATAGCCCCTGCTTTAATGGTCACAAAAATATCAAAAATAGATAAGTCAAAATGAAAAGGTGCGTGACTACTCACACGATCTGTTGCTTGTACTGCAAAAGTATCATATGCCCAGTTAATAAATGTCAATGAAGCACGATGACTAATCATTACTCCCTTTGGGGTACCTGTTGAACCAGAAGTATAAAGAATATATGCTAAATCATTTTCTATCAATGGTGGGCATGGGAGAGGATCAGCGGATAATGTTGCCAGTGTTTGTTGATCATCAATAAGAAGCGGGCTAGGACTGTTTTTAGAGGCCACCTTTTTCAAGGCATCCATTCTTTGCTCGGTTGTGATGATGGCTTTCATTTGACAGTCTTTGACAATATAGGCAACACGTTGCAAAGGAGATGTTGCATCAAGAGGAACATAGGCCGCTCCTGTTTTAAGAATGCCGAAAATAGCTGCAACTGCTTCAAATGATTTTTTCAAATAGATACCCACTCGATCACCGGAATAAACTCCGAGTTGCTGTAGATAATTAGCATAACGGTTACTCAGTTCATCTAATGCTTGATAACTCAGTTGGCGTTTACCATCAATCACAGCAATCTGTGTTGGATTAATACGACTACTTTGTTTTAATAGCTGGGATAAAAGGTAACTCATGTATGCTACACCCCTAAATAACGCGCAATAATATTACGCTGAATATCAGAGGTTCCTGAGTAAAGAACCCCACCGATGGCATCTCGCATATCACGTTCAACTTCAAATTCACTGGTATAACCATAGCCACCATGAATACGAATGGCATCTAAACTTGAAGCGGTAAATACTTCACTTAAATAAAGTTTCGCCATTGCCGCTTCCATTTTAGCTGGCTTACCTTCATTTTTTAGCCACGCAGTTTTATATAGTAATAGACGAGCTGTTTCTAAGCGTATTTTCATTTCAGCTAATCGATTGGAAATGGATTGAAATTTTCCAATCGGTTGTTTAAATTGCTTACGTGTACGCGCATAACTAACAGAAGTTTCTAATTGTCGCTCCATTGCACCAATATGCGCACCAAGAATGCAGGCACGTTCCCATTCCATTGAATTATTGAAAATATGAGCACCAATATTTTCGGCTCCAAGTCGATTTTCCTCTGGCACAAAACAATCTTGTAAGATGATCTCTCCCATTGGTGCAGTACGCAGTCCCATTTTGTCAATCTTTTTACTAAGAGAAAATCCAGCAGTTCCTGTTTCAATTAAAAAAGCACTAATTCCCCAACTTCCTTTTTCAGGCGCAGTCATTGCAAAAACCAACGATAAATCTGCAATAGGAGCATTTGTTACAAAGGTTTTACTACCATTGAGGAGATAGCCACCATCACATTTTTTAGCAGAGGTATGCATACTATAAGCATCTGAGCCAGAAACCGGTTCACTAATTCCATGTGCACCAATAATTTTTCCTGTAATAAGATCTGGTAAATATTTTTCCTGTTGTTCAATGGTGCCAAACTCTTGGATAGGGTGTTGTACTGCCCACATCTGAGCATTAATGGAAAAAAGTAAACCATTATCTTTGCCACCATAGCCTAATCCTTCCATAACAAGCATCGTGGTCAGCAAATCAGCTTCTGCTCCTCCATATTTTTCTGGAAAAGGCAATCCAAGCACACCAAATTCCGCACATTTTTGCCAGCGTTCTTTAGGGAATTTTTCATATAAATCATCCTCTATAATCCCTTCTCTCAGTTCTTGTTGAGCAAAATGAATGGCAGACTCTTTATATGATAATTGTTCTTCACTCCATGCAAAGTCCATTAAAAGCTCCTAATTTTTAGGATAAATAAAAAATACTTTTTTCGATTTGATCAAATAAATAAGTTAAAAAGCTCAGGGAATTTTAAGCCCTAAGCTTTAGCTGACAAGGTAAGCAATCTTTTATTATTGCCCCATTATTGTTTTACTACTCTATTACCACTACTATTGGTTTAGTCGCATTACTAATGGTTGTACCATCGGCAGTTCTATAAGATAAAGTGATTTCATAAGTAGCTGCTGTCTTAAATACATCACTAGTTGAAAGCACACCATCGAAAATAGGAATTAAAACCATCGTTGGCAATGCATCATATGTTTTGAAAACACCACCTGCTCCTGCTTCAAATCGGCTTCCCATTAGTGAATAGGTATCTCCAGAGGTAGTATTTCTAACAGACACAAAAACCTCAGCAAACTGTCCAATATGTCCTGCCTCGGGACGAATTTCACCGGCAATACTCACTTTATCTGTTGTATGGAACGATCCAGATCCTCTTCCAGTTCCAGGTCTTTGTGCAATAAACCGTGCTGTCCGGCCAGCAGCATTAATTTTCGAGCTTCCACCACGGATCTTAGCTGTTGTTTTAGTCGCATCAGCAAGTTCCTCTTTAAAGTAAAGACTATTGACTTCGATAACATTATTTTCTATCGCGTACTGCTGGTATAAGCTTAACATTCTTTGATACACAGCGGGGAAAGTTGAAGACAAGTCATTTTGTTCAGACGGATCCTTTGCTATATTATAAAGTCCAAGGTGATTACCAAGATTAGGCCCTTGAGAAATTTTAAGATCACCTTCACGAACGGCCTTTATACCATTTAACTCAAAACCTAAAGAACGTTCTGTGCTACCACAACCTAGATCTCCTTTAAATATTCCTGCCATCGAAATACCGTCCATCGGCTCATTGGGTTTACCATGGTATTCAGAAGGATAGCTAATACCTGCCATTTCTAAGATAGTAGGTGCGATATCCATAACAGAATGAAGACAATTACTTTTTGTACCTTTTATTGTTGCCTTAGCATCAGCATTAGGGTAAAGAACAAAGGCCGCCCCACGGATACCTCCCTCAAAAGAGTCTGCTTTAAAACCTCTAAATGGAGCATTACTCACCTGTCCCCAGCCCGAGTTAGGACTAATAAAAGAGCTAGGCCCACCTAAATCGTTCAGCACTTGCTCAAATTCAGCATCAGATAGGGTGCTTACATCAATCTTATTATGGTCTGTCAACCCTTTAGGTGGATGAGTAAAGTTGCTATTTGCAGCACCATTATCGGAGTAGACAAAGAACACAGTATTATCATAAATACCCTTATCCTTTAAATATTGGGTCAAACGCCCAATATTTTGATCTAAAAGCTCAAGCTCAGCGGCATAAACCGCCATTCTCCTTGCCTCAAAGCGTTTTTCTCTCTCGGTTAAATCATCCCAAGCTTTAACATCACCCGATCGTGGTGCCAATGTTACAGTTGGTGCTATAAAACCTTTTGCTTTTAAGTTTTCAAAACGTTGTTGTCGTATTTTATCCCAACCGACAGAATAAATGGGTGCGTATTTATCAATAAGTGCTTTAGGTGCTTGAAGGGGATTGTGAGGTGCTAGATAAGACATATTTAAATAAAATGGCTTACTTGTATCACGATCATTCAGCATAGCAATACCACTATTGGTAAAATTATCTGTACTATGCGTTAGTGTTGTTATCCCACTAAAATCTGTTTCTTTGCCGTTGTCATTATATAAACTCTTACGTGGCTTACCAGTATCAGGGTTTATAAACGTGTCAGTATGCTCTGTTAGGAACTTGCCATTCTCATTGACTAAGTAATCAATATCTCCACCACCTAATAATAAAGACTTTGTTGCGCTAAATCCTCGGTAAAATGGATAATACTCTTCTTCATTTGCTTCATCACCACCCATATGCCATTTTCCCGTCATCATGGTGTAGTAGTTATTATCTTGAAGAACTTCAGGAAATGGTAACGTATCTAATGATAAAACGCCTTCGTAGCCAGGCTGATCGCGTTGCTCTACTCGTGGTGCACGCTTCATTAATTCACGCATTGTACCTAGACCATTTTTATGGTTATCTTTACCACTAAACAGCAGTGATCGAGATACTGAGGATGTTGCAGCAGCATAAAAATTCGATAGAATCACGCCATCTTTTGCCATTTGATCTAGGTTTGGTGTATTAACTTCCCCTCCAAAAATGCCAAGATCTGAATAACCCATATCATCTATAACAATGGTCACAAAATTAGGAGATTTTTTTGCTGTAAGGTTAGTCGAATTAGAACTGCTACCACAACTGACAAGCATCGCTGCTGCTATTGCAGAGGCTAATCCTTGTTTAATAAATACTTTCATAGTTATTTCCCCTGTATTTGTTAAATTATATCTGTGAACCATCCAACCGCTAAACAAGTTTAAACGATTGGACCTCCTACTTCATAATGCTATGATCTCTAAAAGAGAGAACTGGAGCAAATTACTCTAGGAATCATCAAGAGTACAATCTTAAAATGTTAAGAAATGTTAAAAAATGTTAAAAAATGTTAAAAAATATTGGGCATCCTTCATATACCTAAAAAGTAGTTTACACTTTACCTGAACAGCAATAAATCCAGACAATAGA
>WGBH01000327.1 GCA_015494435.1 Thiotrichaceae bacterium
GCTTATTAAAGGGGCGTATCCATACACCTAGCTCTACAAAGCGGGGTTGCATCCAATACATATCAACGGGATGATGTAATTCTACGATGCCAATTGCACCTTTACAACGGACATCTTTGACAATATCTAATCTAGCACAAGGAGCGAGTTCTTCTTTTAACTGTTGCTCAATTGCGGCAATAGTTTGTTGCCAGTTGGATTGCAGTAATAAATCAATACTAGCATTAGCAACGCTACAGGCGAGTGGGTTTGCCATAAAGGTGGGGCCGTGCATTAATACACCTGAACTATCGGCACTGATTCCTTCGGCAACTTCAGTACTAGCAAGGGTGGCAGCGAGTGTCATATAGCCACCTGTTAAGGTTTTTCCAAGCACTAAAATATCAGGTTCTATATCGGCTTGTTGGTAGGCAAATAAGCTACCTGTACGCCCAAATCCTGTTGCAATTTCATCTAAAATAAGGAGTACATGGTATTGTTTGCATAACCGACTCACTTGACGCAGATATTCAGCACAGTAGATTCGCATCCCTCCCGCATTTTGAACAATCGGTTCTAATATAACCGCTGCAATTTGCTCTTGATGGGTTTGTAAAGCCTGTTCAAAATCGGCAATCATCTCTGCGCGCCATTGATCATCAGGTTTACAATGAGGGGCTTCAACAAAAATATTCTCAGCCAGTCGATGTGTAAACATCTCATGCATCCCATTAACAGGGTCGCACACTGACATTGCGCCAAAAGTATCACCGTGATAGCCATTACGCACCGTGAGCAGTTTATGTTTGTCTGCTTTATTTTGAGCGATCCAGTACTGTAATGCCATTTTAATCGACACCTCAACCGCTACCGAACCGGAATCGGCAAAGAAGACGTATTGTAAATTATCAGCGGTTAGATCAATGAGTTTTTTTGCTAACTCAACCGCAGGACGATGGGTTAAACCGCCAAACATGACATGCGACATTTTTTGAAGCTGATCAGTAATGGCTTGATTTAAAACAGGATGATTATAACCATGAATGCAAGTCCACCAAGATGACATACCATCAATTAATCTCTCGCCCGTTTCTAATGTTAATATTACGCCCTTAGCAGAAGCAACAGGAAACACAGGGCTAGGTTTTAATAGACTGGTATAAGGATGCCAGATATGTTGTTTATCGTATTTACAAAGTTGATTAATATTCATGGTAGATGAAGCAGGATAATTTATAAATCCTCTGCTCTAGTTTGTAATGAAGTGGTGGTATAAAGACCAGGCGCTTGATAATAGCGGAAGAAAGTATCAGCTTGATCAAGCCATTCGCTTTGTGTTTGTTTTTTTAATGGTTTAAATAAAACCTCTGATAAATCAAGACCTATTCCTGTATATAGCTCTGCTTTTTTTTGCTTAAAATAAGGTTTATCCTCTTTTTTAAAGCCTTCCGCATGATAGCCTAACTGAAGTTCAAAATATTTCAAGGGTGTGGTTTTAAGTTGTTTAAAGCCTCCTAATTTTAAGACAGCCGAATAGTTATAGCCCGTATAATCGGTAATAAAATGCCCGGCATCGGCTTGACTTCGATGATATTCTACACGTAGATCAAGCTTATCTCTTAATCTTGGAACGGTATTTTTTAAATAAGAAATACCAATACCCGTCGTATTCATTATTAGATCCTCATAAGAAAAACCATGATCCGACGAGACTCCATCAAAGCCTTCAACTAATAACATTAAAGCACCTGAAAAAATAGCGCCTTTGCGTGCCGCATCTTGAAGATTGCCCGTTTTTTGGTAGAGCCGATCGGTTAAGAATTCATCCATTAGATAGCTAGAATAAAGATGCCCTAATTTATCCGCACCACCACTGCCTGTATCCATACCAAACCAACCCTCACTATTAAATCGAAAAGAAGAACTACCCCAATTCCACTCTTTCAACCCCAAATAGAGAATCCCTCCCGTTAAACCACCTAACTCCCACTTCAATTCATTACTTGCCTCAGTAAGTGTTAATACTTTATTAGTCTCAATAACGGTTTTAGCATCGCAAACCGAAAAGGAAAGCAGTAAACAAGCGGTTATTATTTTGATTCTGTTGATCATGAAAAGTACTCTTAATTATTGATTGATTTAGCTACTAGCTTAAATTGTTAAGACGAGAATATAATCACAATTTTAAAAGAAAAGAATTTAATAGTAGAAACAAAGAATAACAGATTTTCTAGTTTCTATGCTTCAGAGACTGTGTAAGGTTTCTCACTTCTCTCCCATCAGATGACCTACTATTGCACAGAAACCTTCATTCCTCACCTATAAACCTACAACAAAATCATTTATGATCTATATTCTTTTTTAGAAAAAAATTTGATCTCTGCTCGTAAAAACACAGGATGGATAAGTGCTTCTAATAATAACTGATATTATGCGCCCCTATTTTATGGCTCAATATGTTGTAAATTTAGTGGATTATTGTAATTCGCATTCCATCATAAAAATAACATTAGTAAAATAAGAGAGATAGCTGATCCGTGAAATTGCCCCTTACACTGCTAACCCCCGTGTCGTCTGGAATGTAGACCTTATAATTTTATTGGATGAAATAATAATCAATATTATGAGATCTACATTCCTGACTAACCGACTTGTTAATAGGACGTAAAACGGCGGATTAGCAAGTTAGTTAGTCAGGTTACAAACAACGGACGTTAAAAGAAAAGGGTACGGAGTGTAGCGGAGTGTTCTTTTTACGGTGACTATTTGAAGAAAGC
>WGBH01000328.1 GCA_015494435.1 Thiotrichaceae bacterium
ATTTAATGCCATAACATTGACAGATTCCAATCCTTAAACTATTTTAAATGGCTTCCTACAAGAAATTTTTTTTTATGCAGAAATCGTCAAGCGAAGCATTAGTACGTTTCGAGAATGTTCAAAAAAGTTATGATGGCGAGATTCTCGTTATCAAAGATCTCAATCTGGACATACAAAAAGGTGAATTCCTTACCATGTTAGGCTCCTCTGGTTCTGGGAAAACTACCTGTTTGATGATGCTTGCAGGCTTTGAGCCTGCCACACACGGTGAGATTTATCTTGATGGGGAACCTATTAATACGTACCTCCGCATAAACGCGGCATTGGCATGGTGTTTCAAAACTATGCCCTCTTTCCTCATATGACTATTGGCGAGAACCTTGCCTTTCCATTAGAGGTTCGCAAAATGGGGAAATCGGAGTGTGATGAAAAGGTTAAGGAGGCACTCGATATGGTACAACTGGGTGACTTTGCAGATCGTCGTCCATCACAATTATCAGGTGGGCAACAACAACGTGTCGCCGTAGCAAGAGCTTTGGTTTTTGACCCCGAAGTAGTTTTGATGGACGAACCATTAGGGGCACTAGATAAAAACTTACGCGAACAAATGCAATATGAAATCAAACATATTCACGAGCGTTTAGGTGTGACTGTTTTATACGTTACGCATGACCAAAGTGAAGCACTGACCATGTTGAACCGTGTTGCAGTATTCGATGATAGCATCATACAACAGCTTGCACCGCCAGATGTACTTTATGAACAACCCGAAAATGCATTTGTGGCTGATTTTATCGGCGACAATAATTGTCTACTAGGTACAGTCATTAGTGAAAGCAAAACCAGCTGCGTGGTTAAAACAGATGAAGGCTCTGAAATAAAAGCTAATAAAATTAATATCACGGGTGTTGGTAGTCGAAGCACTTTATCGATTCGTCCAGAGCGCGTCATTATCAACCCAGAAGCTGGTCAAGTACCCAATATATTTCAAGCCAAGACAGAAGAACTCATTTATTTAGGAGATCATATTCGTACCCGCATGACAGTTTGTGGTAGCGATAACTTTTTTGTCAAAATTCCCAACTCATCACATCACGCCAACTTAAATAAAGGTGATACAGTTACTATTGGTTGGAATAAACAGGATTGTCGTGCCTTAGATGCGTCAGATTAATTTAGTTTCTGAAGTTTCCTAGAAATTATTCGCATTTATCTTCACTCTGATTCTAGCCATTAAGCCACCATGCGTAGTAACATTTTCACAAAAGAATTAACGGGTGCTTTGAGCGGAAAAGGGCAAACCCGTTTAAAATCTGGATCAAGTGCCGCCTCGGAAAGTATTTTTCGAACATCTGAAAAAGCAAAACTGGCTCGACCACGAATTTTATGCTTCCGATCAGGGGCATATTGTAATCGATCCGCATAGATCCAGGTGAGTGTTGTCGCCATCATGCAAAAATTCAAATGATTAATAACCGAATCAGCGGTACGGGCTTGTGTTTTACTACTTCCAATTTCCTGTTTGATTTCTTTGAAGCCAGATTCAATCTTCCAGCGTGCACCATAGTATTCAATAATTTGTTCAATAGAAAGAGAAAGGTCTGTCGTAAACAGGGCGACATAACGCGTTTTTCGGTAAACCCAAACGATTCTTATCTGACATTTTAGTGTCTTTAACATCATAGTGCGTGAATAGGCGAGTACCTCACGTTTCTTCCCATAGAGATCAACAGTATAGGTTTTGGCATGCTTTCGATACTGTTGCGCACAGTCATTGGCGCTTCCCATTCGCTTACCATATTTTCTGGGTGCACCCACAGGAGCCGTCTGACCTTTTGGTATGGTGGGAGCAAGATCATACAGGGTGATATTACTGCGCAAACGGGATAGTAGCTGAAAATTGCCACTCTGCCCACGTTCTAAAAGTGACCAAAGACCATCATTACCAAACCAACTATCACAAACAATCAGGACGGGCCGTTGAAAAAAGTGATAAATAGATTGGAGCATCTTGGCAGCCTGAGCCATTTTAGTTTCAAAGGGGACGGTTTGTCCTTTTATTTGGCAGTTAATGAGGTTTGCGTCAATGAGTTTCTGCATGATATAGAACTTAAAATCCAATGGTATACAAACCCAGCGTGACTTTACTTTTTTCAGTAATCCTACCGCCAAAATACATTGAGACCAGGGGTAGGATGTCTGATTTCCCTTACTTGCATGATCATGGAAATGATCACAGGCAAATATACGCCGACCGGTTTTAGTATTAATTGAATCATCAACAGCAACCATAATGCGACCACACGTAGCAGGTGATGGAATCAGTCCCCAAAGAGTTTGCCACAGTGCCTTCCAGGGCAGTGTGGAAGTTGCCATGAAAGTATAATAGCGCTGAGATTTGATATTCATTCCAAAGAGGGTATTTAACGCCCGTAAAAGATTGGATGTCATGGATGAGGTAAAGGGTGTAATGATGGCGAGCAAGGTATAAACAAACCAGACTTTTCTTTGCTGTCCTTGCTGGGTTGCTGAAAATTGATCTTGAAGAGGTGTGAGCAGTTCGCGTAGAATAAACATGATAGAACTCCTTTTTTGTATAAATTTCAAATGCTTATGCAATTTATTATATCATAAAAGTGACTTCTATTTACATTTATCTTGTTGATTTTATTATGTTTATTTTGTTAATTAGCAGGAGATTGGCATGAAATCTGCAAAAAAGTCCCTTTTGAC
>WGBH01000329.1 GCA_015494435.1 Thiotrichaceae bacterium
TCTCCAAACTGCTCAAACAATGCAATTGTTCGGTGGACAGCTGATTTTGCGCAAAATTATTACGCAAAGCATCATGAGCCAGAACCGAATCCGACTGCATCCACACTCGATGCTCATGCAACGCCACCGCCAGAGCACCGAAGCTGTCATTCAGAATCAGAATATTCCTGGGCTGTTGTAGCTGATTTTCTTGCGCCAGCACAGTGAGCACATATTCATCTGCCGCATCCCAGGCACGCAATAACTCTCTGCGCCGCAGGGGCAGACGTTGTAGCGAGTAACAACCCAAGGGCGTTTCAAAACCTGTTTCAGCCGTCATTTACACATACTGCCCGGCACACCAACCAGACGCCCAGGCCCATTGAAAATTGTAGCCACCCAAGTGCCCGGTCACATCGACAGTCTCGCCAATAAAATACAGCCCTGGCACAGTCTTGGTCTCAAAGGTCTTGGAAGATAACATCTGGGTATCGACGCCACCGGTTGCCACCTCCGCTGTCCTCATTCCTTCTGTTCCGGCAGGAAACAACAGCCACTCATTCAGGGTATGTGCAATCTGCTGTAACTGCTTGTGACGGATCTGCTGCAAGGGCTGACAGTCAAACACCTGCTCACACAGTTTTTGCGCCAAGCGTTTAGGCAGCTTCTCAGACAACAAGGTTTTCAAATTCATATTGGGATGGGTTTCTCTGGCCTGCAACAACCATTCCTCCACCACCACGCCTGGCAATAAGTCCACTTGAATCGCATCACCCTTCTGCCAGTAGGAAGAAATCTGTAAGATCACCGGCCCACTCAGTCCCCGGTGGGTAATCAGCAACTGCTCGGTAAAAGCCTGCCCATTGCAACTGACCGTAGCAGGAAAAGATATGCCCGCCAAATCAGTCAAAAAAGTCTTCAGGAATCCCGAACTGAAAGTAAACGGCACCAATGCAGGCTTAAAAGGAATGCTCTTCAACCCAAACTGCTTCGCGATTTGTAGTCCAAAATCCGTAGACCCCATACGCGGGATGGAAGGCCCCCCAGTTGCCACCACCAAGGCAGAAGCGGAAAAGACCTGCTGAGAAGTTTGCAGCTCAAAACGTTGCGCTTTTCCGATATGAGTAATATCACAGTCGTAGCAGAATGAAACATCCCCAGCAGCACATTCTTCCAACAACATTTCAACGATGGCTTTGGCGCCCTGCTCACAAAACAACTGACCATGTTCACGCTCTTCCCAACTCAGCCCATGAGCTGACATCAACGCCATGAAATCCCACTGGGTGTAACGCGCCAATGCCGATTTGCAAAAATGCGGGTTTTTCGACAGATAATTCCCGGCGGAAATATCCAGATTGGTGAAATTACTCTTACCTCCACCGGAAATGCGAATCTTGCATCCCGCCTTGCTTGCCTTTTCCAGCACCAGCACCCGTCGCCCCCGTTTTCCGGCTTCCAAGGCACACATCAGCCCTGCCGCGCCAGCACCGATGACGATCACATCATAGACAGTGTTCATGATTGTAGCGGGTAGGAATCAATTTGCAGGGTTTTCAAGGCAAGCTCCGAAGTTTCTTGAGCGCTGATATTGTCTCGTAAATTTGCATGTATAAGCTAAATTATCCTCAAAATCAGAAAATTATTCATATTACATAAAAATGACCACTCAGATATTAACCGAAGTATGTAATAATGTCTTCACATCGAACATGCAGGGTCATAATGCTGCTCAGTGAGCTTTGACTTTCTACTTCCCACATAACCTAATTTAAATGACATTGATGAAAATCAACAGGAATATCATGAATAATATATCAATTGTTGTTTCAGTTTATAATGAAGAAAAAGTAATTAATAAATTTTATAGAGAAACAAAAAATGCCATCTCTGCCCTAAGTGATTACTCATTTGAAATACTTTTTATAAATGATGGCAGCACTGACTCCTCTGAAGAAGAGCTAACAAAAATATCCAGTAACGATTCTTCTGTAAAGATAATAAACTTTTCAAAAAATTTCGGGCACGAAGCAGCTATGATTGCTGGTATTGATGAAGCTGAAGGAGATTATATAATTTGTATGGATGCCGATCTACAGCATCCGCCTGAAAAAATAGTCCCAATTATTAATAAAATTGAAGATGGTTATGATGTGGTAAACATGGTTCGCATTAGCAATATTAAAGAAAAACCATTGAAGCAACTTTCATCTAAACTATTTTATAAGTTAATAAATTCTGTCTCAAATGTAAAGTTTGAACCAAATGCTTCTGACTTCTTTATGATATCAAAAAAAGTTGCGGATATTTTTCGCACCAGTTATAGAGAAAAAATACGTTTTTTAAGGGGTTATGTTCAAATGGTAGGTTTTAAAAAGACTACTATTGAGTTCCATGCCAAAGAACGCTTTGCAGGTGAAAGTAAATATTCCACCCTGTCATTGATAAAGTTTGCTATTGGAGTGATATTTACATTTTCGAACATTCCTTTGCGATTGGGGCTATACTCAAGTTTGATTTCATTTTCTATAGGCCTTACCATCAGCATATATACTATTATCATGAAGTTAATAGGAACTTACAGCCCTGATGGATACACTACTATTGTAGTCCTTTTATCATTTTTCTTTTCAATGTTGTTTTTAATTATAGGTGTAATCGGAGAGTATTTGAGAATGATATTTGAAGAATCAAAAGAGAGACCAATCTACATCATTGCTTCAATAGAGAATAAACCCTCGAATAAAACCTGACGTTATAGTATTCCATCGGCGAGCTATATTAAAATAAAACAAATAGATTTTCAGTCATATTTGTTTAACTTCCAACTGGATTGTACTGAAAAACAGCAATGAATAGAAAATTAACAAATAAAATTAACTGGATACTGGATAATCTTGTACCCCCCCTCCTAAGGGACTCAAAATTATTTATGTATATATTAATGTATCCGTTATTTAGAAGCAAAACAACATTATTTTTGAATTTCAAATCTGATTTAGATATTGCGAATGAAAAGCAACTCCATAAATACTATCAGTTACTGGAAGATGTACACATCAAACGAAATACAGATTTAAACGAAAAATGCATTCAATATATATTGAACCATATTACCGGTGACAATATATTGGATATTGCCTGCGGCACAGGATATTTAGCAAAACAAATTGCCTTATCGAACAAAAACAAAAAGGTTATCGGCGTTGACTTTAGCTTAAACAAACATTCAAATTTAGTTATTGATAATTTAACCTTACAATATGGTACACTTTTAGATATGGATTTTGATGATGACTTTTTTGATACCGTTATATGCGCACATACATTAGAGCATCTTTACAATCCAATTGAAGCGATCGGTGAATTGCGAAGAGTAGCAAAAAAAAGATTAATCATTGTTTTACCCAAACAAAGAGAATACAAATATACTTTTGATTTGCATTTACATTTTTTCCCCTATAAATATACATTATATTCTCGTCTTGGAATCAGCAGAGATGCCTTAGTTATAGTTCTTGATAATGACTATTTAATAGTAGAAGATTTTTAGCGATGAACAACAACATTATTATACTAATTTTTATAGCAGCATTTTTTAACGTGATAGCCCAAATGAGCTTAAAATTACTAGCATCGCAATCACATTTAATCTTATCATTTAATAGCATCTATAACACTTTATTTAATAGGTACTTTATTATTAGCATGACATGCTACTTTATATCACTATTTTTA
>WGBH01000330.1 GCA_015494435.1 Thiotrichaceae bacterium
ATAGTGATGCAGGTAAAGAGTAACTATCAAGTGTTACTCAAACGATGAAGTTTAGATTTATAGATTTTCTTATACTATTTTATAGATATTTGTAGGTTTTTCTTGTCGGAAATTCTCCAGCAGTATGCCGCAGGATTTAAAAATAAAGAAATAGCAGAAAATACAGGACGACCCTCTAATGCAATCAATAAAAAGCTTTCTGTATTGAAAAAGCGTATCAGGCAGTTCATTCTTGAATATTGCTAATGGGGAATAAAATGTCTTTAGATAGTGATGAGCAAAAACAATGGGATGACGTGCTTTCAGGAAAGTCCTTCCCTAACCGTAATAATGAGCTAGAGCAAAAAGCCCATCGTACTCGGCAGATTATCCTCTGGAATGCAGCAAAGACAGCTCATGCTATTAGCCCTCAGCAAGCACAACAAATTTACACTCATGCCTTGTCTGAGAATCGAAAAAGAAAGCGTAGAAAAGCGATTAGATATACAGCAGTCGTGGTTTTTAGCGTGCTGCTTGCCTATCTGCTATTTCACTATTTCTCCCCCATACCTGCTAACAGAGCAATACCACTAATAACAAATATTAACGCACTGAATCAGCCACTAAAAAGTGCAGGTGTTGATGAAGTTATGACTAGCCTACCTTATATGGTAGAAGTGCCATCAGGTTCATTTCAAATGGGCTGTCAATCAGGTTGGGATGATGCTTTGGGTGGATGTCGAAATAATGAAAAACCAACGCATCATGTCACCATTAAGAAATTTGCACTAGCAAAATATGAAACAACGGTTGGACAGTTTAAACAATTTATCAATGAAACGCATTATTTGACAACAGCAGAAAAGCAAAGCAGAGGCTGTACCATTAAAAACAAAAATGAGGAGTGGATTGTAAGCCGAGAACATAACTGGAGGAGTCCAGGATTTAAGCAGACAGACAAACACCCCGTTGTCTGTATTAGCTGGAATGATGCCCATGCCTATCTTGACTGGTTAAGCAAAAAGACTGCAAAAGCCTACCGCTTACCCACAGAAGCAGAATGGGAGTATGCCGCACGAAGCGGTAAAGCAACCGCCTTTTTCTGGGGAGAATCAGCTAATCGTCATTTTGTTAATTATCGCGGCATGGAAGGTGACGATAAATGGCAATACACCTCCCCAGTTGGGCTTTTTGGCGGCAACTGGTACGACCTTTACGATATGTCAGGCAATGCTTGGGAATGGGTAGAAGACTGTTGGCGTGAAAATTATAAAAGTGAATGCAAAAACCAACAGTTACGCACTCGACGCGGGGGCGGCTGGGATAATTATCCACTTAATATACGTTCTGCTTATCGAAACTACGGAGCTAAGGCAGATAGAAGTTATCTGTATGGATTTCGGGTTGCCCATGATTTAGAGCAAAACTAATGAGAGTCATCAGTATCCCAAGGATTAATCAATAAAGCGCCTGTATGCTCAAAATCTTTGATATTACGGGTAACAAGATAGAGTCCATATTGTAAAGCGGTTGCGGCGATAAGCCCATCACTCGCAGGCACTACCTTCCCTTGTTTTTGCGCTCTGGCGGTTAACTCGCCCCAAAGATGGGCGGTATCTTTATCCGTTTTAATAATATTGCTGGCATAGCCTTCTTCTAGTCCATTTAGCCATAAGCGTAAACCTGTTTTACGCGCTCCATCATCAAGCAAGGCGATTCCTTTCGATAATTCACCAATGGTTATCACGCTAAGAAACACATCGGCCTCTGCCACTTCACTCACAACACGTTTTACGGAGGAATTGCCATTAGGTTTTTGCAGTTCTGATACAACACAGGTATCCAAAAGTAGTTTCATAACTCAATGTCACGCATAGGGGCTTGATCACGGCATATATCCAATCCCTCTAAAGAAGGCGCAGAGATAAGATACTCCACCATTGATGGCTTGTGACCAATAAGCTGATGATAGTGTTTTTCAGACATTAAAATAACCGTTTCACCGCGTCGTGTAATGCGTTGCAACTTTCCGAGTAAAGCCATGCGGACCACTTCACTAAACTTGTTTTTAGCTTCTGCTAATTGCCAGTTCATATCTACACCTCTTAAATAGTTAGACAATCTAGCCATAATAAAATAAAAAAAACAAGTAGTCAGTAGATTACTTTATTAAAAAT
>WGBH01000331.1 GCA_015494435.1 Thiotrichaceae bacterium
CTAAAAAACAATTTAAAAATATTATCGTCAACCTAAATAAAACAGATGCAAAAACCTTTAGCTATTATTTGATGGGAATCGGTGCGGTAAAAGCGAAAGCAATTGTTGCTTATCGTAGTAAAAATGGAAAATTTAAAGAGATTAAAGAACTATTAAAGGTCGAAGGCATTGGTGAAAAAGTTTTTGCAGGACTAAAGAATAATATTTCTTTGAACAAAGGTGAAGAATCTGCTCCTAAAGCAGGGAAATCAAGCACAAATAAAGCAAAATAGAGCCTTTAATATAATGAAAATTTTAGTGACAGGGGGAGCGGGCTATATTGGCTCGCACACTTGCATTGCACTATTGAATGCTGGTTTTACCCCGATTGTATTTGATAATCTATCTAATAGTTCAACCATTGCCTTAGATCGAGTCACAGAAATCACAGGCAAAAAAATCACCTTTATTAAAGGGGATGTACGTGATGCTGAGGCTTTGGATAAGGTATTTAATCAACATGATATTTATGCTGTGATTCACTTTGCCGGGCTAAAAGCGGTTGGTGAGTCGGTTGAAAAACCAATACTCTATTATGATAATAATGTTTCAGGCAGTATCAATCTATTTTCCGCAATGGAGCGCAATAAGATAACACGGGTCATTTTCAGCTCATCTGCTACCGTCTATGGTGACCCTGCAACCGTTCCTATTACTGAAGATTTTCCAACTAGCACCACTAATCCTTACGGTGGTTCAAAGCTGATTATCGAAGAAGTGCTAAGAAATATCTATACTGCACATCCTGAATGGAATATTGCCTTATTACGCTATTTCAATCCTGTTGGCGCACATGAAAGTGGCTTAATTGGTGAAGACCCCAGCGATATTCCTAATAATCTTATGCCTTATATTGCAGGTGTCGCTGTGGGCAAATTAAAACAGCTTTCTGTCTTTGGTGGCGACTATGACACCATTGATGGTACAGGTGTACGAGATTATATTCATGTGGTTGATCTCGCAAAAGGACATGTAAAAGCATTGCAGGCTTTTGAAAATAAATCAGTCGATAATCTGTATACTGTTAATTTAGGCACAGGAAAAGGTTACTCTGTTTTAGAAATGGTCGAAGCCTTTAAAAAAGCATCAGGAAAGGATATTGCTTATACTATTACCGCACGTCGAGCAGGAGATATCGCCTGCTGTTATGCGGATCCTAGCTATGCAAAACATCTGATTGGCTGGGAGGCAAACAAAGGATTGCAAGCCATGTGCGATGACACTTGGAAATGGCAAAGTAATAACCCCAATGGATACAAGGAGGTTTCAAATAATTAAGTAGACACAGCAAATCTAACATGCTTAACCATTATGACACATTTAGCCCGACAGGATTTAAAACGTATGGACAGGTTTACAAAACCCCTCCTGCTTACATTTAGAAACTTTTATACAGCCGCTGCCTGCTCATCCGCATAATAGGATGAGCGTACCATCGGCCCACTCGCCACATGGGTAAAACCCATTTCATAGCCAATAATTTCCATCTGCTTAAACTCATCGGGCGTTACAAACCGCTCTACCGCTAAATGATCTAAACTCGGTTGTAAATATTGCCCTAGGGTCAACATATCACAACCATGATCACGTAAATCTTGCATCACCCCTTTCACTTCTTGCAATGTTTCGCCTAAACCCAACATTAAACCTGATTTAGTGGGTAAATCGCTATACATTGCCTTAAAACGCTTAATTAAATCCAATGACCACTGATAATCTGCACCAGGACGGGCTTTTTTATATAAACGTGGAATTGTTTCCAGATTATGATTAAACACATCAGGCGGGGATTGACTCATAATCTCAAGCGCAATATCCATTCGCCCTCTAAAGTCAGGAGTCAGTATTTCGATACGAGTAGCAGGATTATATTCACGTACTTTTTGAATACAAGCCACAAAATGCCCTGCTCCTCCATCGCGTAAATCATCACGGTCAACCGAAGTAATCACCACATAGTTTAGTTTCATTGCCTGAATCGTTTCAGCTAAATGTTGAGGCTCCTCATGATCCAAAGGATTCGGACGACCATGGCCCACATCACAAAAGGGACAACGGCGGGTACAAATATCACCCATAATCATAAAAGTAGCGGTTCCTTTAGTGAAACATTCACCCAAATTAGGACAAGCTGCCTCTTCACAAACCGTCACTAGTTTTTGCTCACGTAAAATTTTACGCAATTGTTTTACTTCTGGCGTAGTCGGCGCTTTAGCACGAATCCATGCAGGTTTGCGCTTTACTTGAGTGCTAGGCACTACTTTAATCGGTATACGTGCTACTTTCTCTGCACCACGGTATTTAACACC
>WGBH01000332.1 GCA_015494435.1 Thiotrichaceae bacterium
AATCTCAGGTAATGGAATCACTAGGGACATTCATGCAAAACTGTGTGGCTTGCCATGCAGCGTATCGGATTGATCCTGAAAACAAGCAATAAAAAATAGTGGCATAGGAAAAAGAGCGCGGTAGGTCGGCTAGGATGGGCATTGCACGAAGCTAAAATTCAAGTGTCATCTATCCGCGCATCAACAGCCGACAACATATCATCATTTATTCATTCATTATTAATCAACGATTATGGATTCGCTGGACGGGTTTTGTAAATCCGTCCACACGTTTAGCTTAAACGCAATAAAGCCTCACAGTTTCCTGCAAGGCTTCTTTAAAACGTTCCGACGGGGTAACAAACCCCGTCGGGCTAAGCAATAAAGCCTCACCTTTGTTTTTAAATCAAGCAAAGGTGAGTAAATTGTGGGTTGATTACTGGCTACAAGCGGTTTTAGTGGCTGGAACTTTTCCTGTTAGTTTTAAGAAGCTTGCAAAAGGATCCATGACTTTCATTGCTTCTAATTTAGGCCCTTTAAACTTCAATTTGCCTGTCATCATTGATCCCATTACGCCACATTTTCCTGTTCCCATGCAGGACCAGTCGGCATCGGTTGCATACATATAATAATCTACATCCATATTTAATGTTTTACCATCAAGTTTGCCACCGTACGTGCATATTGCTTTGCCATCTTTTTCGGCGATATTAAGTTGTATTTTTGGTGTATTACAACCAAGACGGGATAATGTAATGATTTTATAGCCCCTACCTGCATCATTTTTAATCCATCTATATCCTTCGCTGTCAAACATATCATTTGGCATCTGAGCCAATTGTTTTGTCAGTACTGCATCCTTATTCCATGCTGTACAGATTTGTTTAGCCCAGTCTGCATCCATAAACTCACCAGCTAGAGTCGCGGTGGAGAATAAAGCGAATGAGGCGCCCCCTAATAGTACTAAACCCATCTTTTTAAACATTTTAAATTCCTCCAGATAATTTTCTGACACAAAAAAAGCGAGGCTTGCCTCGCTTCGATTCAAGTATTAAAACTTGAGACTATAGCCTATCCCGATGGCATCCTGATCCATTGTTAAATCAAATGGTTGAGGTTGTACAGGATTAGCTACATTGCCTTTAACCGTATTACTGAAAGTATGTGTATAGCTTCCAACAATGCTTGATTTTTTATTCAGCTTATAATTAAAGCCTAATGATAAATGATCTTCTACTACAGCAGGCGTGAGTGAGTTGAAAAAAGTATCATTCTCATCAACAGGAGAGTCGCCATGGTTATACCCTGCCATTAAGGCTAATTTAGGATTCATCTGATGCTTAATACCGATTTTAACAACGGTCTGATCATCCCAACCAAAACCTGGGCCATCATTTGAGCCAAAAGGTAATTGCGTTTGTGCGCTATTACCAATAGCCCCAACTTTTGAATAATAAATTTGCTGTAGATCGGTAGCAATGGTTGTTTTAGGTGTGATTTTACTTGAAAAACCAACCGTAAAGGTAGCAGGAACATCCATTTGTCCACCGTCGGGGAATAAACCTGCATATTTTTTGAACTTACTCATTTTTGTTTTTGAACGATAGGATGCGCCTAATGTGGTTTTATCTGAGACTTTACCCATCCAGCCGATAGTCGCTCCAATACCTGTTGCAGAGTCTACTCCTTTACCCGTAAAGTGCGTTGGGTTTCCAGAGTTACGGGTTAATGCCTCTAATCCCTGTGCTTCAAACTGCTGATAAACAAGATTGGCTGAAATACCTAAACTGTGCCGATCATTTAATTTAATCCCTAAGGTCGGAGAGAGAAATAATTGCTCAAGATTGACCCCTGAATTAGCGCCACTTCCTGCATTAAAAGGGGCTATATGATTAGGAGCAGGAGCACCTGTAGGAAACACGGGGCTATTTTTAAACTCCGTATTCATGCCACCATTACCATACAGACTAAAGCCAATCGCATACTTATTATTATACTGTTGCTTATATCCGCCCCCTGGAATGACAAATATTGATTTTTCATCGCCTTTAAAGGTAGCACCTGGCAAACCTGGGAAGTCTTTACGTTTAACGGTGCGGTTGGGCTTAAATAATTCCATTTCTACATCCCAACCATTATCGATAAAGGAAGCACTGGCAGGATTACTTGCCATACTCATACTATTAACAGGATTAGCAACAGCCGTCCCACCCATTGCTTTATGCTCTTGACCAATACCTGTGGGAGCCAATCCATTAGTTGCAAAAGCTGTAGGTATGAATAATACAGCCGAGATAGATGAGATTAGTAATGACCTTTGAAAAATTATTTGTTCCATCTTTATCTATGCCTTGGTAGTTTATGTATAAAATACAATCAGTTATCATTAATTAATTTTATCACAATAATAAAATTAACGACTACTGGTCATAATGACAGAATAAACGGATTGTTGTCAATGCCCGTTTTTGGTGCAAACTACTGTATTTTCTATATTTATTTATAATAATATTCTTACTAACTAATATTGAAAGACAACTATGTTGTTATAATACGAGTTACTGTATAGTCCTCAGCCTTAAAAATTTAGGAATCAATTGCGTAGATGATTGATTCTTCCTTCCTCAACTATTCTTTGAGCCTAAAATTCATGTCATCAATGCAATTTGAGTTACACAATACTAATAATAAAGCCCGACGCGGAACGCTTACTTTTCCACGCGGAAGTATTCAAACACCTGCTTTTATGCCCGTCGGTACTTATGGCACAGTGAAATCAATGACTCCTGAAGAACTAAAGGGCATGGGGGCTGAAATTATTCTAGGCAATACCTTTCATTTAATGTTGCGTCCAGGGACTGAGATTATTCAAGCCCATGGTGACCTGCATGATTTTATGCATTGGGATAAACCTATTTTGACGGATTCAGGAGGGTTTCAAGTTTTTTCCTTAGCAAAAATACGTAAAATAAGCGAACAAGGGGTAGCGTTTCGCTCACCGATTAATGGTGAAAAAGTTATGTTGTCTCCTGAACGTTCGATGCAGATTCAATGTGACTTAGGTTCAGATATTGTCATGATATTTGATGAATGTACGCCTTATCCCGCTACCTATAATGAAGCACGCGAATCAATGCAATTATCATTACGATGGGCTAAACGAAGCAAAGTGGCACATGAGGGTAATCCTTCTGCATTATTTGGTATTGTGCAAGGCGGAATGTATGATGAATTACGTAAATTATCAGTAAATGGATTGCGTGAAATTGATTTTGATGGTTATGCCATTGGCGGATTATCGGTTGGTGAACCCAAAGATGAACGGGATAAAATCTTAGAAACAACGCTTCCTTTGTTACCTGAAAATAAACCGCGTTATTTAATGGGCGTGGGAAAGCCAGAAGATATTGTGGCGTCGGTTAAACGAGGTGTCGATATGTTTGATTGCGTTATTCCTACGCGCAATGCCCGCAATGGATTTTTATTCACCCATCACGGTATCGTTAAAATCCGCAATAGCAAACATAGAAAAGACACCCATCCTATTGATAAGAAGTGTGGCTGTTACACCTGTCAACATTATTCCCGTGCTTATTTACGTCATTTAGATAAATGCAAAGAAATGCTCGGAGCGCACTTAAATACGATTCATAATTTATATTATTATCAAGAGTTAATGCGTGATATACGCAATGCCATTGAAGAAAATCGTTTTGAGAAATTTGAACAGGAATTTTATGCTAAAAGAGAAAGAGCTGAAGGCATATAAGTTAAATATAAGCTGAGTTTGGGATAAAAATAATTTCCTACTAAAAGGAGTGAAATCCTTATCCCAAACTTAGGTTAAATATCGGTTTTTAGATAAATAATTTTCCATTCGAAGGAATCCAAAACTTATTTTTTGTGGTTTGCACAAGCTAAAGTTTGGACTCCTAAAGGCAGTTTATAATGATGTCTATATCAAAAAATTATTTATTAATTTTGGGCATCCTTCATATACCTAAAAAGTAGTTTACACTTTACCTGAACAGCAATAAATCCAGACAATAGAAAACCATAGCCATTCTGAGATGGTTTTTAAAGTAC
>WGBH01000333.1 GCA_015494435.1 Thiotrichaceae bacterium
CTAAAAAAAGATATTATTAGCACGCTAATAATTGGTAAAATAAATATTTTTTTAAATAATTTTAGCAACATGAGTATCATTATGTTTTAAGTGACTTTTATAACAAACTACATTATCATATTCAGGGATTCTAATACACCCCATATAACCAGCAAATGAACCTTCCCAGATGAAACATATAAAATATATTAATTCCGGACTAGGCTGTGGATTTACTGTTGATCTACTTGCCCGTGATGAGGATGTAGAAATTGCATCTCGCTCATTAAAAGCCATATCGCATCCATTGCGCTTAAAGATTCTCTGCGTGTTAGGCGAGAATGAGGTCAGTGTACAAGACATTGTTGAGTATGTCGGCACATCACAAAGTAATATCTCACAACATTTAGCCATTTTACGAGACAAAGGCATTCTAGCTTCTAGAAAAGAAGCGAATCGTGTTTTTTATCGTGTTGGAGATTCACGCATATTAAAATTGATTAGTATGATGCAAGAAATATTCTGTACTGTACGTTGAAGCCCAACGAGTAATAATTCAATAAATTTGATGTAACGACTTAAAATTTGCCTTTACCTAAGACTGATAGAACGGTATCTTACGCGTTATTTTTAATTTTGGTTAACTTTATTCATGCAAGAATATATTGAATTTGTGCAAGCACATCATTTACTCATGCTTGGCTTTGCCGCTGTCCTTGGTCTAATTATTTGGAGCGAGTATTCTCGCTTGACACGCAAATATAAACAAGTCAATGTTAATCAAGCAGTACAGGTCTTGAATCGAGACAATGTCACAGTGATTGATGTTAGGGGAGATAATGAGGTACGAAACGGTGTTATTAAGGGTGCTAAAATTATTCCGCTAACCGATATATCTAAGCATCTACCAGCGTTAGAAAAAAATAAAAACAACCCTTTTCTAGTTTACTGCGGAAGTGGTAATCGCTCAGGTCATGTTTGTAATATACTCACACAAAATGGTTTCAGTGATGTTTATAATCTAACAGGCGGTATTATGGCTTGGACTTCTGAAAACTTACCTTTAAATAAAAAATAGCGAAATAATGATGATGCAAGCAGAAGTTATTATGTACTCCACACGATTCTGTCCCTACTGTATGCGAGCTCGAAAACTATTAAAAAATAAAAAAATAATTTTTAAAGAAATCCTCATTGGTAACGATAAAAGCTTACGAGAAGAAATGGAACAAAAAAGTGGGCAAACGTCGGTACCACAAATTTTCATTAATGGAAAAGCTATCGGGGGATATGACGACATGGCTCAACTCAATTATGATGGTACATTAGACACATTACTAAAGGAAAAAATATAAAATGGCAACAGAAGAAGCAACGAGCACAGTAGCACAGCAATTTATTATTGAACGTATTTACCTAAAAGATGCCTCATTTGAGTCACCTAATAGCCCTACTATATTTACTGAAGAATGGAATCCTGACACTAATCTACAGTTAAATACTGAAGTAACCCCTATTTTTGATAATCATTACGAGGTAGTCCTTCTTATTACCGTGACGGTTAAAAGTGATGATAAAACCGCCTTTTTAGTTGAAGTTGCTCAGGCAGGGGTGTTTCAAATTATAGGGTATGATATAAATCAACTAAATCACTTACTAGCTAGCTATTGTCCTAGTAATCTCTATCCTTATGCTCGTGAAGCCATTGCTAGCTTAATATCAAAAGGTAGTTTTCCAGAAATGCATCTGTCTCCTATTAATTTTGATGCGCTTTATGCACAACGTTTGCAAGAAGAAGAGGCACAACGTGAAATAGAAAAAAATGAACAAACAAAAGATAAAGATGCTGAGCAAGATACAGCACTCAGCTAATGTCGAATAAAGGCACTCAAAGTATTTCTGTTTACGGTGCGGGTTCTTGGGGAACCGCACTGGCACTACAACTCGCTCGAAATAATATCAATGTTCTTCTTTGGGATTTTAATCCAAAGTATATTGCAGCGTATCAAAGTGCACGAGAAAATATCCACTTCTTAGCAGGTATTCCATTTCCTGATACTCTTCAATGCACCGATAAACTTGAAGATTGTATTCAACATTCGAATAATCAACTCATTGTCGTCCCAAGCCATGGCTTTCGTCACTTATTAAAACAACTTAAGCCACAATTAAGCCCTCAACACAATATCGTCTGGGCAACTAAAGGACTTGAGGTCGGTACAGGTAAATTATTACATGAGGTTTTCAACGAAGAAATACAGGATAAGGCTATTCCTTATGGCTTAGTGTCAGGGCCAACCTTTGCCTTAGAAGTAGCACGAGGGCTACCCACTGCAATGACGGTAGCAACAACAATGCCTGAATTGAGTCGTCGTACTGCAAACGCCTTTCAAAGTGATAATTTTCGTGTTTATACCAGTGATGATATTTTAGGTGTGGAACTAGGAGGCGCGATTAAAAATGTACTTGCCATTGCTGCAGGTATTTCTGATGGGCTTGGTTTTGGTGCTAATGCTAGAACTGCCATTATTACCCGTGGTTTAGCCGAAATCATTCGTTTAGGCGAAAGCATGGGCGCAAAACCTGAAACCATAATGGGCTTAGCAGGATTAGGCGATCTAGTATTGACCTGTACTGATAATCAATCACGCAATCGCCAACTAGGTTTAGCACTTGGTAAAGGACAAAAGACAAAAGAAGCACTTAAAACAATAGGACAAGCAGTAGAAGGTGCTAAATCATCTAGCTGTATTGAACTATTAGCACAAAGAGCAAACGTTGAGATGCCAATTTGCTCAGAAGTACATCGTATTGTGCATCAAAACCTTGAGCCTAAAATAGCGGTTAAAGCATTACTTTCACGACATACTCGTTCAGAATTTTAAAGTCCCTTAGCAAAATCCAGCATCCGCTGTGTGGAGCGCAACGCCTTCACACGCACGGCTTCATCAATAAAGATTTCATTATTTCCTGTTTTTAAAACCTGTAATAGATTATGTAATCCATTCATTGCCATCCAAGGACAGTGAGCACAACTACTACAAGTTGCTCCTTCGCCATGTGTCGGTGCAGCAATAAATTCCTTATCAGGGGC
>WGBH01000334.1 GCA_015494435.1 Thiotrichaceae bacterium
AAATTATATCCAACAAGTAAAATAATTCCTCCCATTGCAGGCTTTGGTAAAAATGAAGCATACTTTGCGAAAAATAAAACTACAAGCATTAACCCTACTGCTGAGATTATTGCAGACATTGGCGTTTTTGCTCCAGCCTGATAATTGACTCCTGAACGGGTAAATGAGCCCGAACTTGCATAAGATGAGAAAAAACTTGAGATAATATTTGATAAACCTTGTCCTATAAATTCTCTATTATTATCTAGTTTCTGGTGTGAGTGCAGCGCTACTGCTCTTGCAATAGAAACGGCTTCTACCAATCCTAACAATGCCAATGTGATGGCTCCAGATGTCAGCATTTTCATACTTTCGTAAGAAAAATCGGGAACTTTAAAAGGAGGTAAATGTGATGGTATTGTTCCTACGGTTTCAATACCATTTGCTATTCCACCCATTAGTAAAGCTAGAACACTTCCTAGTATCATTGCTATTAACATATAAAGTCTTGCTAATTTTTTAACAAACTTTCTAATTAAAAGTGCTATTATTAAAGTTCCTGCAGCAACACCAAAAACATATAGATTTGTTTCTTTTATATGCGAGGCTATGTAAATAATAATTTCATAAAATGTACTTCCCATAGGAACTTTTATTCCAAAAACATATTTTAATTGTTTAAAAGCAATAAGTATTCCTGCCCCGGCAGAAAAGCCAATAACAACAGAATGTGAGACAAAATTCACAAGTTTTCCCATTTTGGCAACTCCCATTAACAACTTAATAACCCCAGCCATAAAGGACAGTACAATTGCTAATGAAATAAAGGCTTCTAAATCCGATTCTGGACTTACAAACTTGCTAATTATTGCATATACCACAATAGAACTGGTGGTTGTTGGTCCTGAAATTAAATGATATGAAGAACCGAATAAAGCCGCAATTATTGGTGTAACCATTGCAGTATAAAATCCATAAATTGGCGGTAGTCCGGCAATCATAGCAAATGCAACTGCTTGAGGAATGACTATTATTGTTCCTGTTATACCAGCAATTAAATCATCTTTCCAGTACTTTTTTGCTAAGGGTAACCATTCTAAAAAAGGAAATAGTTGTTTTAAACTCATTTTGCAAGTTTATAATGTATTTTACTACAAAAGTAATGTGATATATTGTTTATTTTGTGATGTATATCACTTCTAAAACAGTTCTCTTTGTGAATTGCCTTTTGTTTTACCTAAATGCTGATAGGCTAATTCTGTTACTTCTCTTCCTCTAGGAGTTCTCATAATAAAGCCTTCTTGTATCAAAAAAGGTTCATATACTTCTTCAATGGTTTCACTACTTTCACCTACAGCGGTTGCAATGGTAGTTATCCCTACAGGACCTCCTTTAAATTTATCGATAATGGTTGATAAAATTTTATTGTCCATTTCATCTAAGCCATGTGCATCTACATTTAAGGCATTTAAAGCGTATTTAGCAATTTTAATATTAATAGCTCCATCTCCTTTAATTTGAGCAAAATCACGAACTCTTCTCAACAATGCATTTGCTATTCGAGGTGTGCCTCTACTTCTACCGGCTATTTCAATGGCAGCCTCCATAGATATAGGCACTTTTAATATATCGGCACTGCGTTGTATAATGGTGGTTAACAGTTTAGAGTTGTAATATTGAAGTCTGCTACTAATTCCAAATCTAGCTCTCATGGGAGATGTTAGCAATCCGGATCTGGTTGTTGCTCCAATAAGGGTAAATGGTTCTAAATCTATTTGTACTGTACGTGCATTTGGGCCAGATTCTATCATAATATCTATACGATAGTCTTCCATTGCCGAATACAGATATTCTTCAACAATAGGGCTAAGTCTGTGTATCTCATCAATAAATAAAACATCTCTTTCACTCAAATTTGTTAGAAGCCCTGCCAAATCACCCGGTTTATCTAAAACCGGTCCTGAAGTAATTTTCAGCCCTACATTTAATTCATTAGAAAGAATGTGTGCTAAGGTTGTTTTTCCTAATCCCGGAGGACCGTGAAAAAGTGTGTGGTCTAAAGCTTCATTACGCAAATTTGCAGCTTCAACAAACACTTTTAAGTTTTCTAAAACTTGTTCCTGACCGGTAAAGTCATCGAATGTAATTGGCCGAAGCTTCTTTTCAACGTCAAATTCTTCAGATGAAAGATTGTTTTTATCAGGATTTAAGTGTTCATTCATACAAACAAAGATAACAGAAATAAAAAAAACCTTCTAAAATATTTTAGAAGGTTTTTTGTATGGTGTCTATTTTTTAAGATTCTTCTTCACCATCTAATAATGGTGTGATTTGAGAAACAAAATCTTCTTCGTGT
Source organism: Thiotrichaceae bacterium (assembly GCA_015494435.1). Lineage (GTDB taxonomy): Bacteria > Pseudomonadota > Gammaproteobacteria > Thiotrichales > Thiotrichaceae > JAGLBW01. The sequence goes on from WGBH01000334.1 coordinate 2,336, forward strand.
CCTGGCTTACTATAATCATAGGCCCAACGGTGTACTTGTGGTATTTCACCCGGCCAGTTTCCATGAATATGCTCAACAGGCGTAGTCCACTCAAGAGTATTTGATCTCCAAGGATTTTGTACTGCTTTTTTACCTTTATAAATGCTTATAAAGAAATTAGCTAAAAATATGATTTGTGCAGCTCCTCCTAATATTGCAAATAATGTAATAACAATGTTAATGTCTGATACATCATCAAACAAAGGAAATGCTGTATTTGCATAATATCTACGAGGTAATCCTGCTAAACCAACAAAATGCATTGGAAAGAAAACTCCGTAAGCGGCAATGGCTGTTAACCAAAAATGCCAATATCCCAATGTTTTATTCATCATTCTACCATACATTTTAGGGAACCAATGATAAATTCCAGCAAACATTCCATAAATGGCCGAAACTCCCATTACTAAGTGAAAGTGAGCTACAACAAAATAAGTGTCGTGTACATTTATATCTAATGCACTATCTCCTAAAACCAATCCTGTTAAACCTCCTGTGATAAAGGTAGATACCAATCCTATTGAAAATAGCATCGCGGGATTCATTTGTAGATTTCCTTTCCAAAGTGTTGTTAAATAATTAAATGCTTTTACTGCAGAAGGAATCGCAATTAATAATGTTGTAAATGTAAATACCGAACCTAAAAATGGATTCATTCCTGATACAAACATATGGTGTCCCCAAACAATTGTAGATAAAAATGCAATTGCCATTATAGAGCCAATCATTGCTCTATAACCAAATATTGGTTTTCTAGAATTTGTTGAGATAATTTCAGATGTAATTCCCAGTGCAGGTAATAATACAATATACACTTCAGGATGTCCTAAAAACCAGAATAAATGTTCGAACAATACCGGTGAACCTCCTTGATAATGTAGCACTTCTCCTTGAATAAAGATATCTGACAAGTAAAATGATGTTCCAAAACTTCTATCAAAAATAAGTAGTAATGCTGCTGAAAGAAGTACAGGGAATGAAACTACACCAATAATTGCTGTAATTAAAAATGCCCAAATAGTTAGTGGCAATCTAGTCATTTTCATTCCAACAGTTCTTAAGTTAAGTACTGTTACAATGTAGTTTAGCGAACCTAATAAAGAAGACGCAATAAATATCGCCATTGAAATTAGCCAAAGTGTCATTCCTAATCCCGATCCAGGCATAGCTTGTGGCAATGCGCTTAAAGGAGGGTAAATTGTCCATCCAGCAGCTGCAGGTCCTGCTTCAATAAAAAGAGAAGAGACCATAATTACACTTGACAGGAAGAACAACCAGTATGATACCATGTTTAAAAAACCTGACGCCATATCTCTTGCTCCTATCTGCAAAGGAATAAGTAAGTTACTAAATGTTCCACTAAGTCCTGCTGTTAATACAAAAAACACCATAATGGTTCCGTGTATTGTTACCAAAGCCAAATACATATCTGGAGACATAACTCCCCCATCTTGATGTGATCCTAAAAAGGCTTCAATAATAGAAAATGATTTTTCTGGCCAAGCAATTTGTAAGCGGAAAAGCATTGACATAAATACTCCTATAATTCCCATAAAAATACCTGTAATAAGGTATTGTTTAGAAATCATTTTATGATCAATACTAAAAACATATTTTGTAATAAATGTTTCTTTATGATGATGGTTTGACATATTCTTAAATTTTGTTAGTAGTGCGGTAAGTTAATTTTGTTTTATTGAATAATTTGAGCTATTGTTTTTTGACTTTTTATCCAACTGTTGAATTCATCTTCTTCTTCAACAATAATTTTCATTTGCATATTATAGTGTGAAGAACCACATATTTTATTACACAATAATAGGTAATCAAATTCATAAGGATCTTCTCCTTTTTCAGCTCTAATTTTATTAATTCCTTCAACTTTTGCTATGGTTGCTTCATTCTGTCTCATCTCTTTTGTAGTTAGAGACGGTGTAAATGCAAATTGAGTAACCATTCCAGGAACGCAATTCATTTGTGCTCTAAAGTGAGGCATATAAGCAGAGTGTAGTACATCTTGAGATCTAAATTTAAAAATTACTTTACGTCCTTTTGGTAAGTGCAATTCTCTTATAGGCACATCATCACTAGCATGTTCATCGGTTACATCAACACCCATTGTGTTTACGCCTTTTATATTTCGAACATTAGCTCTACCTAATTCATTATCTTCTCCGGCATATCTTGCTTCCCATTGAAACTGTTTTGCGTATATTTCTACAATAAGTGGATTTTCGGCATCTGAAGCATCCATAACGTTATTCCATACTGATAAACCATATAATACCAATCCTGAAAGAACAACTGCTGGTACAATAGTCCAAATCATTTCAAGTTTATGACTATCGGCATAAAAAAGTGCTTTTCTTCCTTTAACTCCTCTATATTTAAAAGCAAAAAAGAAAAGTAAAAATTGTGTAATTGCTTGTACAAACAGGATTAAAAGCATGGTAACTATGTACAAGGTTTCAATTTTACTTCCTTCTTCTGAAGCGGCATCAGGTAAAAGAACTACTGAGTATTTTACAAAAGAAAATATCATCAGTCCGTAAAAAAATACGCCAAAAAGTGCAAATAAAATTCCTTGAGTATTGTTGTCTTTCTCTGTCGCTATTACGCCTTTTAAATTAAGTATACCTGCAACTTGCCATATAGCTACGGCAACAACAACTGCCAGTATAATATAAAGTAATGCTGTCATGTTTTTTAGTTAGTGTTTAGT
>WGBH01000335.1 GCA_015494435.1 Thiotrichaceae bacterium
ATTATAACTGAGAGTGGTTGTTGGTGTCACTTGTGTTGGCAGGCATGGTTACACTCGCTCTATTTTCCTGTGCGTGAATGAATATTTTTTGTAGGAGCGGTTCTGTAAACCGCGATTTCTCTTTTCATACGCTGTGCCTACAATAACATTTGGTTCTGTTGTAATCATCAATTCATGATTTTTGTTGTCCAGCATTCACTATTTTTGGCTACTTGGGTATTGCGGTTTTCGCACCGCAGGCGAGGGACTCTTTGTCAACAGCCACAAAAGAGTACCAGAAAAGGCCGCCACAACAGCTACGCCCCTAAAAAACAGGGGTATTTTTATAGGCTGGGATAAGGTGTTATCGTCATGACATGACTTAGCATGAGATCATTGCAAGGCTAGTAATTTCCCTGTAAAACATCAGGTAATAATTTATATAAAATAGTTTTTTAGTATTAGGCGGAAATCTATATATCACTGAATAACAGACCATCACCTAATGTACTGTTAGGCTCACAACATAAACAAGGAGAAGTTTTAATGAAAGTGAATATGAAAAAAATAGTGGGAGTATGGACACTTGGGTACTCGCTGGATAAACACACAACAAAAAGTACACCTCTAGGTCCTAACCAATTTGGCCACATGCAATTTGATACAGTTCGACCAGAAGCCGGTGAGGCGCTATTCCAATTAAAATATCGTTCTGATTTTTCGAAAGTTCCAGTAATAGCTCAACAAATGAAAGACTCATTTGGTGACGCTTTTACATCTGTAGGTTTAGTAATACCCATGCCTCCTTCAATAATAAGAGCCAAACAACCAGTTGTGGAAATAGCTAAAGAATATGCACGTTTAATGGGCATTCCTTGTTATGAAAACTTACTTGTAAAAACAAGTGACACCCCGCCAATGAAAGATATAGGCACTAGAGAAGAAAAAGTAACTACCCTTATGGGCGCATTTACTGCTTATGATGTCCTAGATGAGAACATCTATGATGTACTAATAATTGATGACCTTTTTGATACAGGATCCTCACTAGAGGCAGCCACTAATATTCTAAGGGGTTATAATAAAATACGAAATATATATGTTGCTACTGTAACTAGGAAACGATAATGCACAAAGTATTCATATCTGGTTCGATGAAAATCAAGAGCTTAGATGAAAATGTATTAAAAAGAATCAATAATATAATAGATTCTCACTATCAAATTCTAGTGGGCGACGCTAATGGAGTTGATAGTTCAATTCAAGAGTATTTAAACAAAAAAAATAGTAAATCAGTCACCGTCTATTGCTCAGGAAGTAAGCCTAGAAATAACATTGGACATTGGTTAATAGAAAATATTTATACGGATTCATCACCTGGTACTAGAGCGTACTTTACTGCTAAAGATATAAAAATGGCTGAGGACTGTGATTATGGTTTGATGGTGTGGGATACAAGAAGTACAGGCACTTTAAGTAATGCTCTAGAATTATTAAAAAGAAAAAAAATAGCTCTTGTTTATATCAATAAAGCAAAAGAATTTTTGAAGATAAAAGAGACAAAAGATTTAGAAAAATTGATTTCATACATGAGTGAATCTGCGTTTAGTAAGGCAAATGAAAAATTAAAACTAAAAGATAAAGTTGAATCATTCAAGCATGAACAAGAGCATCTATTTTAAACAAAGCCATACTAGCGCTGTAACAGAATTTTGCTTCGCTGTACTTTGTATAAATGGCCGGTTAGCAAAGCGTTATCCTTGCAGTGGCTGTGGCTTAAACGTTAACCATATTTAAGTTTTTTTAAGCGCATCCAGCGCCTCCTGAATCGCTTCGAGAATAAGTCTGTCGCCTTCGCGCTCATCGCTTTCCGGTATATCCCATTCCATCATGCGGCGGTATTTATCAATCAGTGATGCGACATCTTTGACCAGTTCTTTATGGTGGCGTTGTAGTTCTATTTTCTGTGATTCTGACATTTGTTTTTTCCTGTTTAAATTTCTTTGGCGCTCCAGCCGATGACGATGAGTGAGATGCCATCAAAGATCATGCTTATGGCAACGAACAGGCCGACCAGCCAGAGCGAGGATTGTGGCCAGCCGACCAGGAATACGATGGACAGCAGTACTGACATGATAC
>WGBH01000336.1 GCA_015494435.1 Thiotrichaceae bacterium
AAAGCTTCAAGTAGAGATTAATAGTATCTCTACTTGAAGTGGAATAGTGATGCAGGTAAAGAGTAACTATCAAGTGTTACTCAAACGATGAAGTTTAGATTTATAGATTTTCTTATACTATTTTATAGATATTTGTAGGTTTTTCTTGTCGACTCTTAAATTCTATTTAATAATTTATTGCTGGCTTCAATCAAGGCAGCTCTAATTGCGGTTTCGCTTGCCGCATGACCTGCTTCTTGTACAATAAATAATTCAGAAAGCGGTAAACGTTGATGCAGGGCATAGGCTTGTTCAATCGGGCAAATCATATCGTAACGACCATGAATAATATAACAGGGAATATCACAGAGACGCTCTGCATTATTGAGCAGTTGATTGTCCTCTAAAAAGCCATTATGCACAAAATAATGCGCTTCTAAAGTGGCGAGACTTAAGGCGGTATGAGGGTCGGAAAAATGTTCAAGCAAGCGTTTATGTGGACGCAAGGTAGCGGTTCTTGCTTCCCATAATGACCATGCTTTTGCTGCTTGCATACGCGCAATTTCATTATCTCCTGTTAAACGCTTGTGATAAGCCTGTAATAGATCGTCTTGTTCCTCTACGGGGATCGGCGCAATAAAATCTTGCCAATAATCAGGATAAAACTGACTGGTTCCGTATTGATAAAACCATTGGATTTCCTTTGCGGTGCACAGATAAATACCACGAATAATCATTCCCGATACCGCTTCAGGATGTGCCTCTGCATAAGCAAGAGCTAGTGTTGAGCCCCAAGAGCCACCAGCGATGACCCATTTTTCAATTTCAAAATATTGACGAATTTTTTCAATATCTGCAATAAGATGTTGCGTGGTATTTTGTCGCAATTGGGCATGTGGTATGGAACGACCACAACCGCGTTGGTCAAATAAAATAATACGGTATTTTTCAGGATCAAATAATTGGCGATGATACGCTTCACAACCCGCACCTGGACCACCGTGTAAAAATACAACGGGTATGCCATCTTCTGAGCCACATTCCTCGACATAAATCTCATGTAAATCATCCACAGCTAAATAAAAATGTTGATTTTCATGGATAGGTGGGAAAAGTTCAGACATGATATTGTTCCTTAATTTTATTTATATTATCGGATCTAAATGATAATGCATTACAAATTATTTGCCTATTAGGATCTCCTTATTTTATTTCTTGGCAATGCTATAATTAAGCTTTATTACTCAAACACTAACCCGCCTTATGCTCTTTATAAAAAATATAAAAAACACCTGTTTGTTTAAATTATCGCTTATTTTCTCAAGTCTCTTTTTTAGCGCATCTGTTTTAGCCAATCATTTTGTTTACCAATTTGTTCCTGAAGATTTTACCACTACTGAGTTTATGCAATTACGACAGATCAGCAGTTTAGGAATCGGTACACAAAAGGTAAATGGGCTTACGGTGAATGAGTTATCAGGTCTAGCTTGGGATGCGGAGAAACAATTACTTTACGCAATCTCTGATTCGGCGATTTTATACTATATTAAACCGATCATTAAACAGGGTAAGCTTACTGCCGCAAAAGTAGTACAAGCTTATCCCTTAAAGGATAAAAAAGGCAAGGCATTAAAGGGTAAATACCGTGATTCAGAAGGGCTGTCATTAAAGCATAATCAACAAGGCAGAGTGACAGAGCTTATTATTTCTTTTGAACGCAAATTTCGAGTGAGTCGTTTTGATTTAAAGGGTAAGTTTTTAGGTCATATCAAACTGCCTAAAGTATTGCGTAAGAAGAAAAATTATCAAAGTAAAAATAAAGGCTTAGAAAGTGTAACTCTGCATCCCAAATGGGGAGTAATCACTGCTCCAGAACGCCCTTTGAAAATAGCGCCCCCTCATTATCACACCCTCTATTCGAGTAAAGGACAGATTTGGCATTTCAAAGAAAGTGTACATAGAAATAGCTCAGTGACAGGGCTAGAAACTTTACCAAATGGGGATATCTTAGTGCTTGAGCGTTCTTATAATGGACTGTTTAGTGCCATGGTGATTAGTTTGCGCCAAGTTAAACTCTCTGCTTGTAATCAACAACACCAATGTGAAGTGATTGATATCGCTGTTTTTAATAGCCTTGATGGATGGCGTATTGATAACTTTGAGGGACTAACACACTATAAAGGCAATCAATATTTTATGGTATCAGATGATAATGAAAGCCCTCTGCAAAGCACGGTGTTAGTTTTATTTGAGCTTAAAGAATGATACAAGCATTTTATTTAGAATGATGCGTAGCGCGTGCAACAGCCCATACGCCAACGGTTTTTACCCCCTCTTTTTTTAATAAATGCGCCAATTCATAAACGGTTGTACCTGTTGTTACCACATCATCAACTAAAACAATATGCTGAGCGGAGATTGGTTTAATGAGCGTAAAACTGTGACGCAAATTCTTACGACGTTCAACCGCATTTAATAAAGATTGTGCTTGTGTGTATTTTGCTCGTCGAATAAGCCCCGTTGATACAGGAATAGCAAGTGTTTTTGAAATAGGTCGTGCAATCTCTAAAGCCTGATTAAACCCCCGTTGGCGTAAACGTTTTTTGTGCAAAGGGACGGGGATAATGATTTCAGGTAAAGGAATGGAATGATAAAGAGAGTGTGCTTGCAGTGTGGTTAGTAATAACTGTGCAAAGATTTTGGCATGAACTAAATGGTGCTGGAACTTTAGCTGAGAGACAAGATAGCTAACAGGATAAGCATAATGCAAACTACTAATGAGATAATCAATTGGAGGCAAAGATTGTTGGCATTGGCCACATAACGTATTATTCAATTTGTTTTTTAAGGGTAAACCACAACGATAACAACAAGATGGAATGCGGGGTAAATCTTGCAAGCAAGATTCACATAAAGAAATGTTAGACCCTACTTTTTCCCCACATAACACACAGCAAGGCGCGAATAAATACATTAAAAATCCCTCTAAATGAAATATGTTAAAAATATAATCACTTGAAAAGCAATAGAAGAAATACTGAAGACATAGAATAGAGATGTCCTATAATATAATGGCAATCTCTGTCTTAAGAGCAGTGTTCTTATGTAACACTCTCCGTAGGCTTGAGATGTTAATAAAAATAGTCGTAAAGGAAGGTTTATTACTTAATAAACGCCTAAATACAACCGATAGATTAGAATTAATTGAATAGAAAAGAGGAATAAAGAAATTTATGAATTTCAATACGATTAAGCGAGCTTGTATAAGCTTAAACTATCAAGATAAATTACGTCTTGCGCAATATCTGACACAAGCTGCTAAAGCGGAAGCACCCATCATAGATAGAACCTATGAGGATAATGATGGAAATGTAGATGATGTGACCTATGTACGACAACGGTTAGTAAAATTACGTCCGAAGAAGAAAAAAGCAGTGATGAACTCAATTCGTACCATGTTTCAATTGCAAGGAGGTATTACAGATGAAGAAATTGAGGTGATTATTAATGAATTAGAATATGATGGCTTCCTCACTGTAGTTGATAATAAAATAATCTATAACGACTAAGAAATGTGAAGAAATATGAAGAAATTCCAGATGACTTCATACATCTAAACAAGGAAATGTGAGAATAAAATTTCTGTCCGTTGTTTATATCTATAAGTCTCGGTATTTTTTATGGTATGGATTCCTCTGGGTTTAACTTCCTTTCGTTTAGTATAAACGTTGATAAAGGAGAGGGGAAGAATCCATATCATTGATTTGAGATGACTCTTATTTTCTGAGCTGAGCTGAAAGACCCGTGCGTTCTAAGTAATTTTCTAGGGGTTCTAAATCCGCCTGACTTGGATATTTTGCTACTTCTCCTTTTAGTGTTAGACGTTCTGGTAACTCTTTAGATAAGCTAAATGCCTCATGTGTCGCTATAATTTTTGGGCATTTACCCTTACGGACTAAACGTGCATTAGCCCAACCAATAATGCGTCCAAATCGTCCGTCTTCACGCCATTCTGTCCAGTCTTTAAAGGCCACCTCATTTTTCGGCCCCATAGTAGTAAGCTGAAGTGTCATATGATCATGACCTATGTCCTTAGCATAATCACCGGTCATTTTTAACTCATCACCTTCTTGATAATACCGTCCATTCCAATCGGGAAAACTCAACGAATACCAAATACCTTCAATACTATTATTAGCGGCATTCACAGTATAAGGTGAAAAACAAATGACTTGCGTTGCCGATTGTGTATGTACAGGGCTTACATCATTGAAAGCGGTAATATTCCAACGATTCCCCCCATCGTATACATTAGGTTTAGGAACAGCTGATAAGGCAACCGACGTAGTTAAACAAACGAGACTCAAACTCGTTAATATTTTTCCATAAATGTTCATTATTTAGATTCCATCTTATGATTTTTTTTAAAAGATCCAATCACTTCACCTCGCTAATTGGATCTTAGAGATCAACTTATCTAATAGGGAACTTATATAATTTAAATCATCTAAAATTTTTGTATGACTGAGTAAATTCAATAAGTGGATATCTATTGATAAGCTATGGGAAAGAATAAAAGAAGCCTTTTGTTGATTCTGTGAAATATGTCACAAAACTAGAATAAATATTGCAATCGAACTCTATAGATCGGAGAGATATTTTCTGAGAATGGAAATGCAAAGAATTAGCCCGACGGGTTTTGTAACCCCGTTGGAATGTTTTAAAGAAGCCTTGCAACTAGACTGGATAGTTTTGTTCGCAATGACGGGGTGGAAAACAGAAATATTGCGACGGGGTAATACACCCTGTCGTGCTTAATTTTACTGTTAAGGTTACTCCAAGAAAATAAACGCCTATACTTCCCAGGCAAGCAAAAAAAATAATATGAGAGGGATTATTTGTGTACCAATTTATTTTTGCTTTATCAATAATATGGCTGTTATCAGCCTGTTCTACCTATGGGGAAATAAGAAATGAACCAATTCAAGCCAAAGGGATAAAAAAGAGTTACTCTTTAAAGTCTTTCCACAACAAGTTTTCTGATAGTGATAGTTTTGTGATTTTATCCTTTTCAGGTGGGGGTACACGCGCTGCCGCACTTGCCTATGGGGTGTTGCAAGCATTGCGTGATACCTCCTTTGTTAGCAATGTAAAACCAATGCGTCTTCTTGATGATGTGGATGTTATTAGCTCTGTCTCTGGTGGAAGTTTTACTGCTGCCTATTATGGTCTTTATGGTGACAAACTCTTTTATGATTTCAAAAAGGTGTTTTTATATCACCATATTGAAAAGAAAATTATGAAACGTTTTCTTAATCCCTTTTTCATTATTTCACCACAAGGACGCACCGAAGCGGCGATTGAATACTACCAACGTACCATTTTTAAATACGCCACCTTTGATGACATGATGCGTCCTAATGCACCGATGATTATTATTAATGCATCGGATTTAGGCTACGGTGTGCGTTTTTCCTTTACACAAGAATATTTTGATTTACTCTGCTCAGATCTTAGCACTTTTCCTATTGCGCGTGCGGTAACGGCCTCTTCTGCTGTACCACTGGTTTTTAATCCCGTTGTACTTAAAAACCATGATAAATGTGCCAAAAAATCACTAAAAATATCACAAGGGACACAAGATAAAAATAATCTTGAATTGCAAATGATGCTTAAAGGATTAAATAGCTATGAAAATAAAGCGCATCGCAAATTTGTACATCTTGTTGATGGCGGGATTACTGATAATCTAGGCTTACGTTCCCTGCATGATATGTTGAAAGTAGCAGGCGGGGCTAAAGTTTTAATGAAACAATTAAAGCTACACGCTCCAAAAAGAATCGTTCTTATTTCTGTTGATGCCTCCACAGAACCTGAACTACTTATGGATAATACGCGTCGCCGTCCGTCAATCACCGAAACCATTGGCGCTATGAGCAACGCCCAATTGCACCGTTATAATGTCGCAACGGTGGAGTTATTAAAAGACCAACTACAGCAATGGTCACAGCAATTATCAACCCCCGACAATAAAATCAAACCCTATTTTATTCGGTTGGGTTTTAAAGACTTAAAATCATCCAAACAACAGCAATATTTTAATACTATCCCAACCAGTTTTTCATTAACTCGCGAGCAAGTGGATAGATTAATAAGCGTAGGGCAACAATTAATAAGTGAGAATAGAGGCTATCAGCAATTATTAGGGGATATAAAAGCAATCTCCAGCCAATGATTTCCTGATATAAAGAAGTCAAAGCTTTAGCTTTTCCTATGTATTGACTAAAACGCTAAAGTTTTCACTCCTTTAAAATCTGCCAGATAGTCTTCAAAATTAATAAATATTTGTTTGTTTATTTGTTCTACTAATGCGGATAACATCATCCTATTCCTAACTAATCAGTATTTTTTAACTATAGAAAATATCATACCTTTTTTTCTATACTTAAAATTTATGGTGAAACAATTTGGAGCAAAGTAATGGATAATCCACTCACCTCATGGCAGTTTTGGGCGGTACTTTCGGCTGTATTTGCGGCCTTAACAGCAATTTTTGCTAAAATTGGCATTGAGAATATTAACTCAGATTTTGCAACATTTATTCGCACTATTGTCATTCTATGCGTCTTAAGTGGGATTATATTAGTCACCCATCAATATCAATCTTTATCAGCTATTTCATCTAAAAGTTTACTCTTTTTGATACTTTCAGGGCTTGCCACAGGTGCATCATGGCTTTGTTATTTTCGTGCATTAAAACTAGGCGATGCTTCACAAGTTGCACCTGTTGATAAACTGAGTGTCGTGTTGGTTGCTATATTTGGGGTGATTTTTTTAAGTGAAAAACTCTCGGTTATAAATTGGTTAGGGATTGGGTTAATCACGGTAGGGGCTTTATTGGTAGCGATAAAATAACCCCATTTTTTGATGCTTGTAATTTATACTTTTTCTTTACCATTTCTTAGATACACTTATCCCGTAAACTTCATTATTTGCGACGGGGTTACTATTAAATCCTTTAAATCAATACTTTCGCCATTAAGCACGTAACCTCTCATAATCTACAGGTAATGCAATATTCACATTTTTATTCTACACTATTCCCCACAAGTTCAAACAAACCTAAACTCCCATCCATCCCAGAAGATGAGCACACCCCGCTCATTGATATGCTACTTGAATCTATTTAGTGGCAAGCGCAATGTGTTAGCGATTTGGAAGGTGAAATTCAGGATCTAAAAAAAGAAACTAAAAAGCCGACGTTTAAATCGAGCAAAATGGATGAAAACACCGAAGACAAAGCGGCAGAAGATAAGAAAAAGAAGAAAAAGCCAAGATGAAAGAAAAAACAGAATTTAAAAGTGTATGATGAAAAAATCATTCAACCTGATGATATTCCAGAAGGTGCTCGTTTTAAGGGATATAAGGATATTATCGTACAAGATATTGTGATTAAACTCCATAATACCCGCTATCTTTTAGCTCAGTACGAAACCGAAGATGGCAAGTATATGACAAGTCAATTGCCCAAAGGCATGACAGGACATTGGGGAAGTACACTTCACAGTTATATTTTGCATCAATACCATCACCAACATGTGACGCAACCTTTATTGCTGCCTTCCATTGCTCTATCAACTTACCACTGAGGGATGAGGTATTGCTTATCCACCCTACACTCAAGCTCTATTCCTTACGTTATAGGCTATACTGCAATAATCAAGTTACACGAAAAAGCATATGTTGTAGGTAGAGAAAATACGAGGATTAATTTAACTATTTTGGGACTTTTTTCCCAAATAGAAGATAACCTTTTGTTGCACTCATACCACTCATTGTGGGTAATTATGTCACCAAAATAAAAGGAAAGTAAAACTAAAGGCTTAAATATTGTTTTATTTATACCACTTATTGTCGTTTATTTGCCTTCCTGTAGCCTTAATTCAATGACATAGGCTTGATAATAAAGACAAGGTCATTTAAGATTGAGTGCAATGTGTCCCTTGTTTTAGCGTTTTTCATGCTTATATCTATAGCCACGATAGATTGAGCTTTGGGTAAGTTGGATTAGTTTGTTAAGCTGGCGAGGCATTAAAACGTTTTGGCGGGATTACAAACCCCGTCGGGCATAGGCTTTCACTCCTTTTAGACTTGAAAAGCTGAAGCTTTCATTCCTTTGAAACTTGGACTTCTAGCCATTATCTGCATCCTTTACTTTTAATCGGGTTTTTTTTATGAGCAAACTTTACACTTCCTCTAAGCCTGAGTTAAAACAGATCTTTGCGTCATTGCGTTCTAGCTTTTTATTTGTTGCTATCTTTAGTTTTTTTATCAATATTTTAATGTTGGTTCCGCCGATTTATATGTTGCAGGTTTATGATCGAGTGATGGCGAGTCGTAGTGAAGAAACGTTGTTGATGATCACTTTAGTACTTGTGTGGCTTTTTTTAACCATGGGGTTGCTGGATTTTGTGCGTTCACGGATGCTAATTCGTCTTAGTGCGAAAATAGATGATCGTTTAAGTACGCGCATTTATGAGGTGGTGAGTAAAGCGTCTTTGACTCAACCGGGGAATAATACGGCTCAGCCTCTGAATGATTTGAACTCTATGCGTCAATTTATGACGGGTGTGGGACCGTTGGCTTTTTTTGATTTGCCTTGGGTTCCTATTTACTTCTTGCTTTTGTATGCCTTTCATCCTTGGTTGGCTTATTTTGCATTGTTTGCTGCCTTGGTTTTGATTACGGTTACTCTTATTAATAGCTTTTCTACTAACGAGCCTTTGGTGGAGGCACAAAATTCATCGGCACAGTCTTCTCAGCTGATGCAGGCGCAGTTGCGTAATTCGCAGGTGATTCATGCAATGGGAATGCTGAGCAATATGCACAATCGCTGGTTACATTCCCATCTTGAATCGTTGCAAAATCAAGGTAAAGCTTCTGACCGGGCGTCTATTTGGGCGAATATGAGTAAAACATTACGCATGTTGTTTCAGTCCTTGATGCTAGGCTTAGGGGCTTATTTGGCGATTAGTAATCAAATATCGGGGGGTATGATCATTGCGGGTTCTATTTTAATGGGGCGAGCATTGGCACCGATTGATCAAATACTCGGTGCATGGAAGCCCTTTTCAGCGGCTCGCAGCAGTTACAAACGTTTGAATGAGTTATTAAGCGCTTATCCTGTTGAGGCGGCACCGATGTCATTGCCACCTCCGAAAGGAAATATTAGCGCTGAACAGTTGATGGTTATGGCACCTGGTACGCGAAATGTGGTATTGCAAGGCGTTACCTTTGCAGTTAATGCAGGTGAGGCGCTGGTGGTGCTTGGCCCTAGCGCGGCGGGAAAGTCTTCTTTAATACGTGCGATTGTGGGTGTATGGCCAAGCACGTCAGGCACAGTGCGTATTGATGGTACAGAGGTTGGTCACTGGAACCGTGAAGAGCTGGGCCCTTATATTGGTTATTTACCGCAGGATGTGGAGTTGTTTGGCGGCACGGTGGCTGAAAATATTTCCCGTTTTGGTGAAACTGATCCTGATAAAGTGGTGGCTGCGGCTAAGATTGCGGGGGTTGATGAGTTGATCCGTCATCTATCCGATGGTTATGATACACGCATTGGTGTGGGCGGGTCGAATTTATCAGGTGGACAGAGACAACGTATTGGACTCGCTAGAGCCTTATATGGTTCTCCTTCTTTGGTTATTTTAGATGAGCCGAATGCGAATCTGGATGATGTGGGTGAGAAATGTTTAATTAACGCCTGTACTAAAATGAAACAGGCTGGCACCAGTTTGATTTTGGTTACTCATCGCCCTAATATTTTATCTATTGCGGATAAAATATTAATGCTAGTGGATGGAAAAATGCAACTATTTGGTGCTAGAGATCAGGTATTAAAGAAATTAGCGGAAACTAGAGCGGTTACTGATCCACTCCCCCCTAAGAAAACACCACCTCCTGCTACTGTTGTTAATATTCCTCAATAACAATACCTTCGCTAAATCTACTGTAGGGTGGATAAGTGTCATGCATCCACCGCAATACGTTGATTTTGGTGGATGCGCTATCGCTTATCCACCCTACAAATCACGATTGGCGAAGGTGTTAAATAAAGAAGTTCCTAAATTTCTATAAGGTTAAATGCTATGAGTAAAAATCTGGGTAATGTGATTGAGGGTGGGCTTGTTGTTGCGGAGTCTAAAACGCATTCTGCAGCCAGTATCCAATTGAAAAAAAGTGATTGGTTTTATCGATTTTTTGGTTTTTTAGTTATTTTTATTACCTTTGGTTTATTGATTGGCTGGGCAGGCTCTGCTCCCTTGGCCAGTGCTATTACCGCTCCTGGTACAATACAGGTAGCCGCTAGAAATAAGGTGGTACAACATCTTGAAAATGGCAAGGTCGATAAAATCTATGTTAAAGAAGGGGATATTGTAAAAAAAGGGGATATTCTCTTACGCCTTGATAGTAAAGCATTGCGTCTACAGCTTAATGCAACCCAAGCACAGATATGGGAGTCACTGGCAAGTCAGCAACGGTTACGCGCAGAACGGGATAATATTCCACTCCGATTTTCTCAAGAACTCCTTTCTGCAGCTAAAAAATCCAGTTCTTTACGTGACATTTTAAAAACACAGCGTAAAATATTTTCTTTAGGTAGCAGTACACTGAATCAAAGTAGGGCTGTTTTAGCGCAACGCAAAAAACAAGCACAACAACAGATTTTAGGGAATAAACAGGTGTTAATGAGCCTGTATCGACGTAAAGCATCGCTAGAAAAAGACCTTGCCTCTTTAAGACCTTTAGATCAACAACGACTTATCCCGCGTAATGAATTGCGTTCTAAAGAACGAGAATACAACGCCCTTTTAGGCGATATTTCGAGTCGAAAATTTGATATAGAACGTCTCAATGAGGTCAGATCAGAGCAAAACCAACAGCAAGGCTTAGAGAAAAAACGCTATTTGCAAAATCTAAATCTGGAGCTTAGGGATTTAGAGCGTCGTCATATTGAACTTGTGGCAACCAAAGAACGTCTTGAGGAAAAACTGTCTCATATTGATATTGTCGCCCCTGTTGCTGGAAAAATTGAGAAATTTGATGTGGTCACCATTGGCGCAGTTATTCAAGCAGGTACGCCTATTATGGAGATTGTTCCTTTGGATTCTAAGTTTACTATTATTGCTAATATCTCAGTCACAGATATTGATAATCTTAAAATTGGGCAACAAGCTGAAATCAGACTTTCTATCTTTGATGATGCGCGCTACTTTGAAACCATGTATGCAACCGTGGAAAATATTGCCGCCGATACCACGCTCGATAGACAAACGGGGTTTAGTTATTATAAAACCCGTTTAAATATCTCTAAAAAAATTGTTAAGGAACTTGAAGCACGCAAAGTAAAACTAGTGGCAGGGATGCCTGTTGAGGTCGTTATCAAAACAGGTGAACGGACGGTATTGGAGTATTTTTTGAAACCATTGAAGCAGATGCTTGATAATGCTTTGAATGAGTATTAAGCGTTTCGACGGGGTTACAAATCCTGTCGGGCGCATTCTTCATCTGTATTTTCTTGTTCCTAAATTCCCATTTGGGAACACACTGCCAGAAATTCCATTTCGCCCCCCGTTATGGAAATAGAATTTCCAGATGGCGTTACCAAATAAGAATTTGGTAACGAGGAATAAAAATCGAAGAGAGCGGTTATAAAATAGTAAGTAATTTTTTCGCATTTTCATCCCATGTCATATAGGGCATTTGTTTCGATTTTATATGTTGATTTTGATGGTATTGCCCTAACCATGTTTCTATTGATGAGGCTAATTTATTGGCGTTACAGCTATCTTCAAAGTAGTAGGCATAATCACCCGCAACTTCTCTAAACACGGCAATGTCTCTCGCGATAATGGGGAGGTCAT
The DNA here is from genome assembly GCA_015494435.1 of Thiotrichaceae bacterium. Taxonomy (GTDB): domain Bacteria; phylum Pseudomonadota; class Gammaproteobacteria; order Thiotrichales; family Thiotrichaceae; genus JAGLBW01. The sequence continues at coordinate 11,904 of WGBH01000336.1, forward strand.
GCATTGCTCCTTCAATTAATGGTAGCCCAAAGCCTTCATCTTCACTGGCGACAATTAAACAGTCTGCATTTTGATAGCATTTTTCTAGTTCTTCATCGTTAATAAACGCTAGGTAAGATAGGTTTGTTCCTGATCTGGGGTACATTTTTAGTCTTTGTTGCAATTTGTCCATCATCCAGCCTATTTTCCCTACTATGACTAGGTTGATGTTATAGGCTTTTTCCCAGAGTATTTCAAAGGCTTGTAATACTTGTTGGTGTGCTTTTCTAGGTTCTATTGTCCCTACCATTAAAAAAGTGACAGCGTCATTATTAGATTTAATTT
>WGBH01000337.1 GCA_015494435.1 Thiotrichaceae bacterium
CTTCAATATAATCGTAAAGTTGTGGAACAGTGTATGCCCTATCCTGCGAGTGCAGGAGCATGTCATAAATTTCTATATCTCCCCCTTGGATAAGTTTTTCCCGCCATGTTTTTTCATCACGCTTAAACCAATTTTTGGCAGGTAATGTTGGTAACATATTTTTTATATTATCAACTTTTTTTTGCATATTATCTTCATTTTTATTAACAAGCTTCATTAACTCCTGCATTTGGTAGATAGCTGTTCTTCCATATAAACCGTAGACCATAATGCTCATAACGCCTGATTTTTTTAGCACTGATTTTAATGCATTTAATCCCTCTATTGGAGATTCAAGATGATGCAACACGCCCGTACAGCTAATGTAGTTAAATTTTCCAATTTGCATTTTAGGAAGCTCAAGCAATGAATTGAGAATCCAGTCAATATTTTTTAGCTTACGCATTTTTGCTCTTTTTTTCGCAACACGCATACTTGCTTGGCTCATATCTAAATAAACTACTCTTGCATTAAAGTCTCGCAGCTGTTCTGCTAAATGAATAACGGCATCACCTGTTCCAGCTCCTGCAACTAGCACTCTAAATAGCTTTCCTTTATTCTTTTTAAACAAGGGCATATCACCCTTAAAACCGTAGTGATTCAAGCGGGTTAAATTTTCAGAATTGGAGGTATACATTCCCCCTTTTTCATCTTTTAATTCCCTTTTAGGATAGGGATAGTTTTCATATTGCTCCTTGACTGTTTTAAGATAATTACTTTCTTCCATTATTATTCCTTTGCTTTGTTTTTTTAACCGCTATAGAATCATTCACTTAATCACATCAGAAAGCTTTCACTTCTAAACCTTGCAATAATTTTTCATGTATCCCGCCAAAACCACCGTTGCTCATCACTAATAGCTGATCGCCTGAACTTGCTATTTTCACTACATCTGCAACCAGTTGATCAATATTATGATAAAGAGAGGCATTTTCTCCTAGCTCAGAAAGTAGCCCCTGCATTTCCCAATCAACATCATCAGGCTGATACAGTATCACCTGATCTGCAACTATTAAGGATTGAGCCAATGCATTTTGATGTATTCCCATACGCATAGTGTTAGAACGTGGCTCTAAAATAGCAATAATTTTTTTATCGCCTACATTTGCACGTAAACCTGCTAACGTTGTTTTTATAGCAGTAGGATGATGGGCAAAATCGTCATAAATGCGAATATTATTGACCTCACCACGCAATTGCATACGCCGTTTAATGCCTTTGAATGCTGATAATGCATCAATTGCATGTTGAATAGGAACGCCTACATGACGTGCCGCTGCAATAGCCGCTAAGGCATTGCTAATATTATGTTGTCCGAGTAAATTCCATTTTACAATGCCTTGCTCTTTGCCCTCGAATAAGACTTTAAACTCACTGCCATCAGCTTGAATATATTTGACACTCCAAGTTGAAGAAAAAGCATTGTCCTCCTCTGATGAAAACTCTTCAATGGGTGTCCAACAACCTCGCTCTAATACATTATCAAGGTTTTCTTCATTTGCATTAGAGACAACTAGACCTTCGCTCGGGACAATTCGAATCAGATGATGAAATTGGATTTTAATCGCTTCTAAATTAGGAAAAATATCGGCATGATCATATTCTAGGTTATTTAAAATCAGTGTTTTAGGATGATAATGTACAAACTTAGAACGCTTATCAAAAAAAGCGGTATCATATTCATCCGCCTCAACCACAAAAAAGGGCGTATTACCCAAACGCGCTGAGACTCCAAAATTTTCTGGTACACCACCGATTAAAAAACCAGGACTCATCCCTGCATATTCAAGAATCCATGCTAAAATACTCGCTGTGGTTGTTTTTCCATGCGTTCCTGCCACCGCTAATACCCAACGGTCTTTTAAAATATGCTGGTAAAGCCATTGTGGCCCTGAGGTATAAGAACGATTTTGATTCAGCATATCTTCAATCACGCCCATACCACGTCGCATAAAATTGCCTACCACAATTTCATCAGTATCATCGTCTATATTTGCACTTAGAAAATCCTCTCGAACATCCACCCCCTGAGAAGCAAGTAAGGTACTCATTGGCGGATAAACATTTTTATCCGAGCCTGTTACTTCAATCCCAGATTCCTTCGCTAATAACGCAACGCCACCCATAAACGTACCACAGACACCTAAAATATGTATTTTCATGTTTTAATCTAAATCCTCTAGTTCATCGATAAGGCTTTTCTTTTTTTCTATTGCCTGTTGATCTAATTTTCCATCATTAATTAAATATTTACGTTTTTGCAACCAAGCATCGCGTAGACTATTATAATCATCATCAGACATATCCTTTAGTAGACCTTCTACTGATAAAATATCAGCACGTTGATCTATTTTATCCAAGGTATAATAGGCAAGAGAGTCTTCAAAGAAAAAAGAAGGGTTGGTGATCGTATCAATAATGGTTCCTACACCATCTCTCATAGTAGAAGGACCTAAAATAGGTAACATAATATACTCCCCTGAAGGCATGCCCCACACCGCTAATGTCTGCCCAAAATCTTCATGATGCTTTTGTAATTTCATCTTAGTGGCAATATCAAAAACACCTCCCAGACCGAGGGTACTATTCACGACAAAACGTCCCGTATCAGAAGCCGCATCCTTGAGCTTAAATTGCAATAAACCATTAAGCGCATTGGGTACATCCGCCAAATTTGAAAATACATTCGTAACCCCCCTATTGATCAATTCAGGTGTAATCTTTTGATAGGCTTTTGCTAAGGGCTTAATAAGCCCTGTATCAATGGATTTATTAAATAGATAGGCATCTCGATTAAAAGCTGTTAATGCGGAACTTTTAGAAATATTTACTGAAGGGGACTTATCGCTTGTTAAGTCAATTTGTTGGGAAGAACAAGCCGTTAACCAAAGAGATGTCAGAATAATAACAATTAATTCTTTATTCATTATGATAGATTCCTAATGATATTTAATGAGGAAATTCCTAAGGCAGACGAGACGCTTTGTATTTTTCTTATTTAGATTAGATATGAGCTTGAATCATTTCTTCTAACGGCTGAGGTCGTGAAATACCATAGCCTTGTCCATAATCAATCGATATCATCCTCAACATCTCCATTATCTCCTCATTTTCTACGTATTCCGCTATAATCTTCAAGCCCATTCTATGACCCACTTGAACTATTGACTGTACCATTGCTCTTGCTACATTATCTGATAAAATATCTTTGATAAAGATGCCATCAATCTTTAAATAATCAACATCAAGCAGACGTAAATAACCATAAGAACTAACACCTGTCCCAAAGTCATCCAAAGAAAAACTACTTCCTCTTGCGCGCAATGTTTCAATAAATTTTTCTGCCACTTTCAGATTACTCACTGCGACTTGCTCAGTAATTTCAAAACATAACATACGCGGATCTATTTGAGCATCATCTATCTGTTTTAAGACAAAATCCAGAAATTTTTCATCATCCAGACTCGTCCCTGAAAGGTTGACTGCAAAAACTGGGATGGGTGATTGTTTTCTAATATTTTTTAGTTGACGCATCACATCTTTGACAACCCAACGATCTAGCTCTGGCATCATTGCATTATTTTCAGCAATAGGAATAAATTCATCAGGTGGGATAATATTATCATCATCATCGTACATGCGAATTAGAATTTCATAATGACTATAAGGCAATGCATATTGACTTGTTTCTAAAGCATGAATCGGCTGTGCAAACAAACGAAAACGATTATCTTTAAATGCCTCTTTTAAATTCCACACGCCTTTTACATCATTTTGCGCTCGCTGAACATCGGGATCATTTTTTCGATAGGCAAGAATTCGATTCCCCCCCTTCTTACGTGCAATCCGACAGGTGAGATCCCCTTCTGAAAGTAATTTAGCCGCTGTAGTGCTAAATTTGTTAACTAAAACAAAACCACCGCTCACTGTGACAGGATAAACGGTAGTATTCCATGAAAATTGAAATTCATTGACAGCATTTCGAATATCCTTCATCGCCTTCACAGCTGAAGCAATATTGCACTCACGAAACAAGACACCAAACTCGTCTGTATTCAAACGTGATAACAAATCACATGATTTATTAATCTTTTGTTGCAGTAACTCTGCAACACGACGAATCAACACATCACCTGCTGTATAGCCAATGGTATCGTTGATGTTTTTAAACTGATCAATCGACAAATGAAAAAAGATATGACGAGATCCATGTTTTTTCGCATCATTGATAACCGTGTTTAATAGAATTTCAAATGCTTTGCGATTTAATAGATGGGTTAATGCATCACGTTTTTCTAAAATTTCCAACTGTGCTTCCAAGGTCTTTCGCTGTGTAATATCTTTAAAATTTAACACATTAGAATACAACCCTGAACGGTGATAACCACAGTCCATTGTAAGAACGCTAAGCTCTACTGTAAAAATATTCTTATTATCAACATTTAACTTACATTCTTTCCACGCAGAGGCATTAGCCAAGCTTGAAAAATTATTGATAATTAACTCGGTATCAGAAGCAACCAGAGAAAACACAGATTGATAAGACTTGCCAACTAATTCTCTTAATCGAGCTTCAAATATCTTTTCCGCGGCAGGATTAACATACAAGATAATATCTTTATCACTAATAATAACAATTGGGTAGGGAATAACCTTAAACGCTTCTTGTTTATAATCCATGCCTGTTTTAGTGACAAACACACTACCTAAATATTTTTTTTGCCTTACGACAAGCCAAATAATAATAAGGAGACAAATTAATAATAGGATGATCAATAAAAATTCTACAAAATAGGAAGATAAAAACTCCATTGGCGAATATTCCATCCTTCATTCTTAGAAAACTATTTTGACGATTCCTAATATTATTATTTTCTTGGAGATGCCTTATAGCATAAAAAAACTGAATCCGACCTGTACAAAAACGATACACTTAAATAAAAAAAGGTCGAAACCTAAACAAGGAATCGACCTTTTTAAAATAAGTATAACTATTATACCTATACTTTTTCTTTGATACGCGCAGCTTTACCAGTCAAACCGCGTAGATAATACAATTTAGCACGACGCACATCACCACGACGTTTCACTTCAATATTTGCAATTGCCTTGCTATAAGTCTGAAATACGCGCTCAACCCCTTCACCATGAGAGATTTTTCGTACTGTAAAAGCAGAGTTTAAGCCACGATTTTTCTTTCCAATCACAACTCCTTCAAAAATCTGCAAACGCTCACGATCACCCTCTGTTACTCGCACCTGAACAGCGACGGTATCCCCTGGGTTGAAGTCAGGAATTTCTTTATTCATTTGCTCTGCTTCAAGCTGTTGGATAATATTGCTCATGGTTTGTCCTCTATTTCTTTAATATTCTGTAAAAAGTCACGCAAAAGTTTTTTATCTTCTGCATCTAAAGTTTTATTTTTTAATAACTCAGGTCTTCTTAGTTGAGTCCGCCCTAAAGCTTGTTGTCTACGCCACATCGCAATATGTTGATGATTACCACTTTTAAGCACCGCAGGAATCTCTTTTTCTGCAAACACTTCAGGGCGGGTATAGTGTGGGCAATCCAAAAGACCCTCTGAGAAAGAATCTTGATCTGCTGAGTCTTTATGACCTAGCACATCAGGTAATAAGCGTGTAATCGAATCAATCAACACCATTGCAGCTAACTCACCACCACTAAGAATATAGTCTCCAAGAGACCATTCTTCATCAACTTCCATCTCTAAAACACGCTCATCAACACCTTCATAGCGACCACAAAGAAAAATCAAACCTTGCTCTGTTGACATTTCTTTAACCGCTGCTTGATCAAGTGTTTTTCCTTGTGGACTTAAATAAATAACTTTTGTCTGTATTGCATTCTTGAAATTAACCGCCCTAATCTCTTTAATGGCTGCCACCAGACAATCAGGCTTCATCACCATGCCAGGACCACCACCATAAGGTCGGTCATCAACACTACGGTGCACATCTGTTGTATAATCACGCGGATTCCAACAATGTAAATCAATTAATCCAGTTTTAGCAGCACGAGCGACAACGCCTGATGCCGTTACCGCTTGAACCAGTTCTGGGAATAAAGTGATGACATCAAAACGCATTATGAAATCTCAGTGAGGCTATCCCAAACTAAAACTCAGGATCCCAATCAACCACTATTTTTGATGACTTCAAATCAACACTAATAATAACCTCATCAGTAATATAAGGGATATAACGTTCTCTATCACCTTCAACCACTAACACATCATTATTGCCAGTCTCAAATAGCCATGCAACCTTGCCTAAATCAATACCCGCTGTTGTTACAACGAAAAGACCTTCAAGCTCAGACCAGTAATATTCACCTTTTTTAAGCTTAGGTAATTGCTCTTTAGCAATGATAATCTTAGCACCAATCAATTTACGTGCCTGATCGGGATCCGTTATACCTTCTAATTGAGCAACAACAACCTTTCCCTGACGACGACCATTAAGCACCTTAATAGATTGCCACGTAGCCGTAGCAGAAAATAGTTGCCATATTTTATACTTAACAATATTCTCTCTCGGCATGGTGTAGGAAAACACCTTCACCCAACCCTTTACACCAAAAACACCTGAGATTTCCCCCAAATGAATAGTATCAGAAGACTGTTTCATATAAATCTAGATCTAACGCTATAAGAAAGTTCCAAGCAATAAATTTATCAACCTTACTTGCCCTGTTGTCCCTGTTTGACTCATCTCAACCGTTGCGTAGAATAACTGTAGGTGAATTCATTATTTGAAACTTCCTAATTTATGCCACGGATTCAGTAGTTTTTAGTGCCGCTTCACTATCTTTTATTAATTTAGCAACTCGATTCGAAGGTTGAGCACCTAGCTTTATCCAATGCTTGATACGATCAAGTTCTAAATGTAAAGGTACTTCTTGACCGCGTGCTTGAGGATTGTAATACCCAAGACGCTCAATGCATCCACTGTCTCGTGGTTTACGTGAATCTGTAACAACAACACTATAAAAAGGACGTTTCTTTGCTCCGCCTCTTGCTAAACGAATAGTAACCATATATTTGTCTTCTATGTTGAACTTTTAAAAAGACCGCCAAGCAAAACCTGAACAATCTCGACCGAAAAAATAATCGCGCAATTCTACTCTTTTTAACTAAAATTGAAAGCACTAATTTTATTTAATCAAGATTCTTTTGTACAAGTGAGGGGCTTGTTGACGATTATAATTCAAACCTTGCCGACCTGGTTTAGCCGATAAGGCACGCGCTTTATATTCAAGTCGCTTTGTCACTAACATTTTTCTTAATGTCTCAATTCTATTATAAGGTTTTTGTCTAGGTTTCCCCGTAGCTTGTCGCGTTGCTTTACTCTTTTGATAGGAGGATTTTAGTTTTAATGCACCTATTCTTTGCAAAGCCGCTCTTTTATCAGCGAACATACCTTTATAATTCGTTATATTGTTATTCACAAAATGGTGAGTGGTTTTATTGTTTTTTACAGCAGAAGGATAGGAGGATTTCACACCGAATGAACGTATTCTTTTGAGGATCGCCCTATCTTTTGCGGACATGCCTTTGTAAGCATCAGGATCTTTATTTACCAATCCATCTTCTAACACTAAAGTCGCAAGTTCTGGATTGCCTGATAAAATACCAAAAATACGTAATACATTTTTTACATAATTATGTGTCTCTTTATAAGGAGGAATACCATTATACTGATCCACTTTGCCTTCACCTGCATTATAAGCAGCCGTGGCTTTTCGTAAATCACCATTATAACGCTTGAGTAAAAAACGAAGATATTTTGTGCCTGCATTAATATTTTGCTCTATATTAAAACTATCGCTGATACCAAAGCGTTCAGCAGTTGCTGGTATCAGTTGCATTAATCCCTGTGCGCCTACGGGTGAAACCGCCTTACTGTTATAACAAGATTCAACCGCAATCACTGCCCGTATCAGATTACTATCAACCGAATACTTTCTTGAACTTCTCATAATCGTGTGATTTATTTTAGAGGCTCTACGCTTAATTATTTCAATATCACTTAAACAAGACCAAGCTTTGCTCTTACTCTTACTCTTACGCTTACTCTTACGCTTAAATATCACTTTACTAACCTTAGCTTTTTCGATAACAGAGGGAGTGTCCGTTAACATCGCTAAACGTTGATAAGGCTCAGCAGTAGCGATACCGTTTATCAAAAAAGTAAAAATAACTGCAATCGTTGTGTTTATTGTTTTCATATAATCAAGTGTAACTAAAAATACAAGTAGCTAGTAATATATAGGGTTAAATTTTATTAACAAGTTCATACATTAATCTTTATTGACCTTTAGACATTAAT
>WGBH01000338.1 GCA_015494435.1 Thiotrichaceae bacterium
TTCATAAAATTTCAAAAAGAGTTGTAGAGTATCTTAAAATAAATGGTGTTAAACAGTTAGTTTTATCAAAAAATTTAGCCCAGTTAATGAACAATGGAGAGTGCAATCTAAAAAATAAGACCAAACAGAATTTTATACAGATACCTTTTATACAACTAATTCATTATATTGAAGAGAAAGCGATAAAAAATGGAATTGAAGTAATTTTTATCAACGAAGCTTATACTTCTAAAACATCTTGCATAAGTGGAGATGTTTTAGAAGTGCAAACTAAATCAAAAAGCAATCAAAAACCCACAGCTAATGAGTTTAAAGGCACTCGTGCTAAAAGGGGATTGTTTAGAGATATTGTACTCAATAAAATTTGGAATGCAGACTTAAATGGAGCAGTAAATCACATCAAAGTAGCTTTTAATAGTTGTTTTAAGTGGCTAAAAGATGCTCTTTTTAAGTTGTGTAATCCAATCAAACTAAAAAGTGCTAACGATTTCCTTCTGTTTAACAACAGATATTCACAATCTTTGTGATATTGAATAGTGATGCAGGTAAAGAGTAGCTATCAAGTGTTACTCAAACGATGAAGTTTAGATTTATAGATTTTCTTATACTATTTTATAGATATTTGTAGGTTTTTCTTGTTGGATAGAGGAATTAATAATGATCCGCAAGTCAACCCCTCTCAACTAAAGACAGAGGAGTTTTCTTGCCATTAATTTTATAAAATAATCATTAAGGTAATCAAAATGGCAAAGTCATTACAAGATCAGTTATTAGACATGGGTCTAAGCAATAAACAAAAAGCAAGAAAAATTAATTCTGCGAAAAAAAAAGCGGTTAAAAAAAGTCGTAAATATAATCAAAAATTAATCAACAAGGCCACTGAGTTAGCCGAGCAAGTACGCGAGGAACAGCGTCTTAAGAGTCAGCAAGCAAATGCTCAACACAATAAAATGACCAAGAAAAAAGCGATTGCCGCTCAGATTCGCCAAATTATTGAGATGAACAGTATCGTCAAGGCAACAGATAATAAGACGCAAGTTTATAATTTTACCGATAATAATAAAATTAAAAGCTTGCATGTTTCCTCTAAAAATCATGATTTAATTAGTCGTGGTCGAATTGCTATCGCTAAACTAGAACAGACTTATCATCTTATTCCTATGGAAGCTGCAAAAAAAATTAATGAGCGAGATAGTCGCTCCATTGTGTTGTTAAATGATCCTGTAACACAAAAACAAGAAAAAGATACAAAAGATGATCCTTATGCAGATTATAAAATTCCTGATGATTTAATGTGGTAACTTTCATGGTTCTATTCTTTTCCTTATTGTCTTTTTATAATTACAATTTATCCTGCTCGTCGATCGACTCGTGGTTTAATTAGCATCGGTAGATAGGTGATCAATAAAATTGCAAAAGCAATAATCCACACCCCCTGTGCAATGCCTATCCACCAGTGATAGAGGCTGGTATTAAAAAGTGGAAAAATCACTCTAACCACTGTACCAATCGCTATTAAACTATAGACCCATACTAAGATCTTAGGTGGGTCAAATACATTACGCCCTGTGTGACCAAGGGAGACGCGTGCCATCATGCCAATAGTAATCATCCCAAGACCACCATAGGTAAAGCTATGTATCACTAAAAAAGGTGAAATAGGGAGGAGTATGGTCAGTGCTTTTAGAAAAAAGCCAAAAACTAACCAAGCGTACCCAATATAAAGACTCCATAATAAGGTCTTTTTCCAGATGCCGTGTGTATACCAACCATAAAGTCGGATTCCATTAATAATCAATAAAATAACAGCCAAACCAGCACTAAGAAATGGAATGGCGTAATAATCATCTGCTATATCGGCAATAGCAAAGAACAAAAACAAAAAAAGATTAGAAACATCAACCCATTTCCAGTTTTTAGCAGTAAACGAATAATCCACACCATTTTGAATAAAAAAAGGAATGACACGTCGTCCAAGGGTGAAAATTAAGGCGATAATAAGATAAAGCCCTGCATATAAACCGATATGCATTGCGATTGGCCAAATCCTTAACAACCCAAGATAAAATAGCGTATTAGCAATCAGTAATAAAATCATCTTGCTAGGAAAGGCACTATTATTCCATTGACGTGCTTTATAAATAGGTAACGTCGTCGCAATAGCAAGAAACAGATTAAAGCTCAAATCAACCAGAGCCAACAGCCACAGCATTGAATAAGGCAAAATAAAGGGTAAAAGACGTGCGCTAAGCCACAGCAAAAACAGTATCATCAAGGGCTTATTTTGTATTGTTTGTAAACCCGTCCAATTGCGAATGGCAGTCAATAAAAACCCCGCCGCTACTGCCATACCATAACCAAAAATCATCTCATGTGCATGCCATTGGATCGTTGGATAATCGGTTGCAGTGAGTGTCCAGCCTGTAAAATAAAGAACCATCCATGCAATCATTGCAAATACGCCAATTGCCATTGCTGCACTAAAAAAAGGTCGAAACCCTAGCTGAAAAAAGGCCGTTTTATGCGGGTAAGGCGTTTCAATGTTTAGCATAAGCTTAAATCTAATTTATTCAGGGAGGGTCTGTGTTTATAATAGCAACGCCATTGACAAGGCTTATGCGATCATTATAGTTTGCCTAGACTATCGTATAATGTCGCTTATTTATCCATGATTTATATCAAATATTTTTAGTCGTACAACAGAATATCCCCAATGGATTCTGCCCATTGTTCAAAGGCGGGGACTTCAAATAGCTCATCACCGACAGCACGCAACATATCTGATACTAGCATCACCCCCATTTCTTTTTGGCGAAAGGCTTTAGCATAGTTGAGAATATGTTCAAACACCTGCTCGGCATTGTCTTTTTCTTTAACGGCGATGGCACGTCCTACTAATGCAGACGCAACCGCGTATTGTAAGTCAATTTCTTTAGGTGCTTTAATGTCTTCACCACGGGTAATCGCATCAAGGTCTGGCATCTGATCAAGGCTATCTATAAAAGCTTTTAATTCAATACCTGCGGATGCACCGACACAGGCTTGTAGTGTGCCAAGTAAAACAAGAGGCTTATTAGTAAATTTTTGCAACGCTCGATTAGCAAACTCCCATGAGCGAGGCGAAGGAAACGCGACAGGATTATGGGCAGGATCAAAGTCAAATAATAATTCAGGGCGAAAGCGTAGAAAAGCAATAATACCTTCATGAATATTGTGTCGATAAGCCCAAGCGACCCAGTCATCAAGGTTTATATCAACCTCATAATGAGAAAAACGATTAGCAAGCGGGGAAGGCATGGCATAAGTAACACCGCGATCACCTTGACGATTGCCCGCAGCAAAAATAGCCCAACCATTAGGAACTTTGTATTCACCTAATTGACGATCTAATATCAATTGGTAGGCAGCAGCAGAAACACTAGGGACAGCAGAGGTAATTTCATCTAAAAATAAAATACCTTTATCGCCATGGCGTTCATTGTTTGGAAGCATGGCAGGAATTGCCCATTCAACTTGATCATGTTCTCGAAACGGGATACCCCGTAAATCACTCGGCTCCATTTGTGATAAGCGTATATCAATCACAGGAATATCATGGCGCTCGCCTATTTGTGCAATTATTTGTGACTTGCCAACACCAGGAGGGCCCCACAACATAACGGGAGTATGACTACCATTTTGCGCGCCTAAAAATTCCTGATCGAGTACGGTATTAAGATGGGATGGGCGCATATTTTTTCCTTTAAGTTTAGTGAATGATGAATGAATCGTATCAGTTGTTAGACTCGTAAAACAGCCTATTTTAGTAATAATATCGCTAGATTAAAGCTATCCAATCCTCAAAGATATTATACACTTTCAAGTATAAACCGTTAATTTCATTACTATAGATA
>WGBH01000339.1 GCA_015494435.1 Thiotrichaceae bacterium
ATTACCGATAGAAACCTATGTCCCCACTGTCATGCAAAAATATCACTAAATGTTAATCTATCTATTTCGTCGTATCTTATTGATGATTCCTACTTTGTTGGGTATTACCATTGTGGTTTTTACGGTGATGGCATTAGCACCAGGGGGGATTAGTTCCGACAGTTTAGTAAATGGTATGGATATGAAGCCTGAGCAAAAACAGGCTTTGCGTGATTATTACAATAAACGCTATGGTCTGGATGATCCAATGCCACTTCAGTATTTACGTTGGCTTAATAATGTCTCACCAATAGGGTTTACTTTTGATGATCAACGAAAAATAAATGGTTTTTCATTCACTAAAGGTTCTGATTTAGGGGATAGTTTTAATTATGGTCGCCCTGTTGCAGATCTTATTAGCGAACGTTTACCGATTACTTTGCTATTGAATGTTATCACTATTCCCTTGATTTATATTCTCTCTATTATTATCGGTGTGAATGCTGCGCGTGATAGAGGAGGGCGCTTTGATGTGACGTCTAATGTCATTATGTTGGCACTATGGTCTATTCCCTCGATGCTTGTCGGGGTTTTAATGATTGGCTTTTTTGCTAGTATTCAACATTGGCAATGGTTTCCAACCAGTGGATTAAGCGCTCGAGAAGCATTGGATATGCCCTTTATGCCACACTGGTCATCGTTTTGGGATGTGGCAAAAGTCTTTGTTTTAATGATCGTAGGTGTTATCTCAGGCTATATGCTAAGTCAATGGCATCAAATAAAAGGACGTGTTGCCATTGCCGCACTAGTAGGAATAGGTGTAGGTGCATGGATGGCTTTTACCCATGCAAGCGTTGTGTTTTTTAACTGGATTTTTTTCCCTATTCTTGGTGCATTAACACTGGCTCTATTGGCATGGGTTAAGGTAGCTGCTTTCCGTGTGGGCGGGTTGACAATGTTTGGTGCAGGCTTAGGATTAATGTTGGCAGTCCAATTATCTTCTGATAATTTCTTGCGAGGTTTTTTACTTGATCGTTCATGGCATTTGGTATTGCCTATTATTGCACTATCCTATGGTGGTTTTGCTGTATTAGCCAAAATTATGCGCACCTCCATATTAGAAAATCTTAATGCTGATTATGCACGAACGGCTCGCGCGAAAGGCGTGGATGAATCTGATGTCTTATGGAAACACGTATTTCGTAATAGTTTATTACCGTTAGTAACCATTTTAGCAAGCTTATTACCGAGCTTATTAGGTGGTGCTATTATTATTGAGGAAATATTTAGTATTGAAGGCATGGGGCAACTGGCTATCGAAGCAGTCAGATCTCGTGATCGAGAAGTTGTATTATCCATTACCCTTATTACAGGATTACTCACCTTATTGGGTTATTTAATCTCAGATTTTCTCTATACGCTGGTTGATCCGAGGATTCAATATGACTAATGGTATAAATACAACAAAGCATATGAGTGAACCTCATAGTAAACGTATATTACGTCTGACGTTTTCAGGTTGGGGAGCCAAATTAGGATTATTTTGGATATTTTTGCTTGTTTTTATTGCAGTTTTTGCACCGTATCTGGCTAATAGTATGCCATTGATTGCTAGTGAAAAAGGCATTTTAACGCTACCCGTTTTGTATTATACCACTGCCGAAGATGTGCTAATGCTCTCTACTTTTTTTGGTGTGTTATTATTATGGCGTTTAAAAATAAATCTTCTTAAAAAACTTTGGATATTGACCATTATTGTCTTAGGTCTCACTTTTAGCGCACAAATACTCCTAACCCCGCCCAAACTAATTGTTTATGATGAATTTCGTGACAAAATTGCCAATGGAGACTATGACTGGTTCGTGTTGCCTCCCATCCCTTATTCTCCTAGAGATTATTTGCGAGACTCAGGTGATACAAGCTTAGAAGCTCCGTTATCTGCGGATAAACGTATTCACATTATGGGAACAGACGATAATGGAGCTGATGTTGCCAGCCGTATGATTCATGCCTCGCGTATTGCGTTAATTATTGGTTTTGTAGCCACAGGTATTGCGATGCTGATTGGAATTTTTATTGGCGGTCAAATGGGTTATTTCTCAGGCTGGATTGATATGTTTGGGATGCGTTTAGTGGAGATATTTGAAGCGATTCCTGTGCTATTTTTGCTACTGACCTTCGTTGCCTTTTTTGGGCGTAGTATCTATATGATGATGATTATCATTGGTATTACAGGTTGGACAGGCTATGCCCGGTACGTTCGTGCAGAATTTCTCAAATTGCGTAAACAAGACTATGTGCAAGCGGCTATTGCCAGTGGTTTGTCGCTACAATCAATCTTATTTCGACATATTTTACCCAATGGTGTTGCGCCCTTACTAGTTGCTATTAGCTTTGGTATTGCTTCTGCTATTTTAACAGAAGCCACGTTAAGCTTTCTTGGTTTAGGGGCTGTTGATGCACCTTCATGGGGACAAATGCTTAACCAAGCGGTTAAAAGCTCAACCTTTAACTGGTGGATGGCGGTTTTTCCAGGAGGGGCAATTTTTCTAACTGTATTTTCTTATAATCTTATTGGTGAAGCCTTGCGTGATGCGATTGACCCACAATTAGCAGGTCGAGTGAGGGTGAATTAATGCTTCAAAATACACCTCTTCTTAAGATAAAAAATCTTCACACCTATCTGCAAACGGGAAAAAAAATTATTAAAGCGGTTGATGGTATTAGCTTTAGCCTGAAACAAGGTGAAACTTTTTGTTTAGTGGGGGAATCAGGCAGTGGTAAATCAATTTGTGCCTTATCGATTATGCAATTATTGCCCGTTGCTATTTCCTCACATCCAAGGGGAGAAATCCTTTTTAATTGGTATAAGAATGCTGATACTCATCAAATAATAAATACCTTAACATTGCAAGAAAAGGAATTAAGGCAGATTCGTGGTGCGCGTATCGCAATGATTTTTCAAGAGCCAATGACTTCATTGAACCCTGTGTTTACTATTGGGGAGCAGATTATGGAGGCATTACAACTACATCATCCTGAATTATCCAATACAGAGGCAAAAAAACGATCAATTGAAGCAATGAAACAGGTGAGACTACCTCAAGCCAGTACTCGCTTTGATAATTATCCACATCAGCTTTCAGGAGGGCAACGTCAGCGGGTTATGATTGCAATGGCATTAGCCTGTAAGCCTGATTTGTTGATTGCAGATGAACCTACCACTGCCCTAGATGTAACGGTACAAGCCGAAATCTTACGTTTAATGCAAGATTTGCAACAAAAAAATGGTATGAGCATCTTATTTATTACCCACGACTTTGGAGTTGTCGCACAAATGGCGCATCAAGTCGGTGTGATGAAGCAGGGTAAATTAGTGGAAGTAGAGAATTGCAAACAATTATTACATCATTCAAAACATATTTATACTAAAAAATTACTCGCTGCTGTCCCAGATAATTTAAGTAAACCGCTTAAAGTTGATACAGACAAGCTAAAAGATAACAATAACCTAGTTGAAATTAGCAATTTAAAAGTTTGGTTTCCAATTCATAAAGGTTTGTTTCGACGAGTTGTTGATCATGTGCGCGCCGTTGATGATATTGATTTAAATATTAAAAAAGGCACTATTATGGCATTAGTTGGTGAGTCAGGTTGTGGGAAAACAACCCTAGGTCGTGCGATTTTACAATTAGAGCTACCTACGGCAGGTAGTGTGAAACTTAAAGGCAAAGAATTAGTAGGTTTAACCCCCAAAGCGCTACGGCCACTACGACCACAAATGCAAATTGCTTTTCAAGATCCACAATCCTCCTTAAATCCACGTTTACAAATCGTCACTACTTTGACTGAACCGATGTTTGTGCATGGTATAGGTGAAAATCAAGAGGATAGAATAGAACGTGCAGTAAAGGTTTTAGAGCAGGTGCAGCTAGAAGCTGATTTCCTTTGGCGTTATCCGCATGAATTTTCAGGAGGGCAACGCCAACGGATTGGGTTAGCACGAGCCCTAGTGTTAAATCCTGAGTTCATTGTCTGCGATGAAATTACCAGCGCACTTGATGTCTCCGTACAAGCTGAAATTTTGCAATTACTATTGGAAATTCGTCAACAAAAAGACCTTACATTGTTATTTATCACCCATAATATTGCAGTAGTAGAATACCTAAGCGATGAAACCGTGGTGATGAAAAAAGGGAAAATAGTAGAACAAGGTTTAACTCATAATGTTTGTAGGAGTCCTCAACAAGCTTATACAAAAAAATTGTTAAACGCTGTGCCACGCTTACATTTATAAACTCTTTTTGGCATCGTTCATTTCTCAGTTTACACTTTAGATCTTACTTTTAACTTTAAAATAATAAAAAGC
>WGBH01000340.1 GCA_015494435.1 Thiotrichaceae bacterium
ATATTATATTGTCTGATTATAATAATTTACAGAAAGTTTAATTTTAGGTGATACTTTCTTTATTTTTATCCTGTATCTTTTCCTGTCATCAGGAGCGAAACTCATATCATAAGGGCTAATATGTTTATTCAAAAAAATAAATATTTAAAAGACAATCAAGTAACCGATTACTCTGTTTACAAAAAACGTCGTCATTTTATAAAAACAATGGCAGGCTTGGGTTTAATTGCTAGCACAGGAGGAATTATTCAGCCCCGTTCTGCCCATGCAGTAGGGCGATTTTCTACTAATGAAAAACCCACATCTTTTGATGATATTAGCAGTTATTGTAATTATTATGAATTTGGTACGGCTAAATCAGATCCTAAACGCAATGCGCACAGTTTAGTGACTTCTCCGTGGTCAGTGGTAGTGGAAGGAGAGTGTGAACGGGCAGGGCGATACAATTTAGAGGATCTCTTAAAACCCGTTTCGATTGAGGAACGGAATTACCGTTTTCGTTGTGTTGAGGGATGGTCGATGGTGATTCCGTGGATGGGCTTTCCACTGGCAACGTTAATTAAACGTATGCAACCGACCTCAAAGGCTAAATATGTTTACTTTGAAACCTTATTAGACTCTGAACATATGCCCGGTCAAAGAACAAAAGTATTAGATTGGCCGTATACAGAAGGTTTGCGTATGGATGAAGCAATGAATCCATTGACACTTCTGGCAACAGGAATTTATGGTAAGGATTTGCTCAATCAAAATGGTGCGCCCTTACGTTTAGTGGTTCCATGGAAGTACGGTTTTAAAAGTATTAAAAGCATTGCAAAAATACGCTTTATGGCAGAACAACCCGTTAACTCATGGCAAAAAGCCAATATGACGGAGTATGGTTTTTACTCTAATGTGAATCCTAAGGTGAATCATCCCCGTTGGAGTCAACGTAAAGAACGTCGTATTGGAGAGTTTCGCAAACGTAAAACATTACTGTTTAATGGTTACTCTGAACAAGTCGCTTCACTTTATAAAGGGATGGATTTAAAGAAAAACTTCTAAAATAATAGTTCTTTATAGGCTGATCTGGAATGATAACAATGAAAATACCAGAAAAAATATTCACACATGTCTTTAAACCCTTTGTTTTTATTTTATTACTCCTGCCCGCTATTCATTTAGGCTGGGGAATGTGGCAAGACACCCTTGGTGCAAACCCCTTGGAAGCAATTATACGCAGCTTAGGGGATTGGGCTTTACGCTTTTTATTATTAACCTTAGCCCTTTCACCCTTACGTCGCTTAACAGGCTGGGGACAAGTGCTACGTTTACGTCGTATGCTTGGCTTATACACTTACTTTTACGCCCTATTACATCTGTTTAGCTATCTGTGGTTTGATCAATTCTTCGACTGGATTGAAATAGGCTACGATATTATCGAACGTCCTTTTATTACCATTGGCATGGTCTCAATGTTTCTACTCACCCCTTTAGCCATGACTTCAACTAAGGCAATGATGCGACGCTTGGGAAAACATTGGAAACGCCTACATCAACTCATTTACCTCATTGCCATTTTAGCCATCATTCACTTCTTTTGGATGGTGAAATTAGATGTATCAGAACCGACCATTTATGCGGTTGTTTTAGCCATCTTATTGGGGGAGAGAGCCATTTATAGTTATAATAGCTTGAGAAAAAAGAGTAAATTATTAAGAATGACAAATAATAGTAATAGCGAAACTGAGTAAACTACAAATCGAAATTTACCTGTCGATATAAATCAGACATTGCTAATGATAGCTCATCGTTAATAGGAAGCATCATCTCTAGCCCTAAATACTCTTTCAATAACCAGCTATTATCAGAGTTACGTTGGTATACCTCGGCTAAAGGTTTATCTTGATGCAACATAATATAAGTCTGTAGAGAGTCAATTAAGCGATAAAAAGCAAATTTTTTACCATGATCATAGTCCTCAGTCGAAGGCGATAACACCTCTATAATCATGCACGGATGTTGAACGTATTTTTTACTTATTTTACCTTCTTCACATAACACCATCGCATCGGGGTAAAAATAATTTTTGAGCTTATCAATAGAGAGTTTTACTTCAGAATTAAAAACCGTACAAGGTTTGTTTTTTAAAGCAATATCAAGTGATGTGCTGGTATTTTTACAGATTAAACCATGATTGACTGTTCCTCCAGTCATATCAAAAATCTCACCGCCTACATATTCAAATTTTTGATTCAACTCTTCTTCAAGCTCAAAATACTCTTGGATACTCATTTTTTTATTTTTATATAAATCTTCAACAGTAGCAGGCATATTGATCTCCATAGTGAGGGGGGGGTTATGTAAATGCCTTATTCTGGGCATTTCAATTTATATTCAAAGATAAGTTTTATATGATGAAAAAGCTGAAGCTTTCACTCCTTTGTTTAATAAAAATCAGGAATAAATGGGCATCCTTCATATACCTAAAAAGTAGTTTACACTTTACCTGAACAGCAATAAATCCAGACAATAGAAAACCATAGCCATTCTGAGATGGTTTTTA
>WGBH01000341.1 GCA_015494435.1 Thiotrichaceae bacterium
ATTTCACAATATACAACTAACGAGCTATTAGAAAAACGCCATATTATTAGTGGGTTAATTCACTCCTCCATTTTAAAAAACTCCCAAATTACCCCTGCAATATTAGATAATGTACAAATAGAAAAATTTCACTTACCTGAATCCTATCAAAAAGGTATAAAAGAAAAATTAGTACAGCAACAAGTCTTGGAAACAGAGCAACTTAAAGCAAATAAAGAAAAAATTAAAGCACAAACAGAGTATGATATTGTAGAAATTAAAGCCAATGCTTTAATTCAG
The DNA here is from genome assembly GCA_015494435.1 of Thiotrichaceae bacterium. GTDB lineage: Bacteria > Pseudomonadota > Gammaproteobacteria > Thiotrichales > Thiotrichaceae > JAGLBW01. The sequence goes on from WGBH01000341.1 coordinate 280, forward strand.
CAATCAAAAGCAAGCGCAAAAGCAATGCTAATTAAAGGTGATGCAAAAGCAAGGGTAATTAAAAAGATCATTAGGGCAATGCAAGATAATCGCTCATATATACAATATGAAAAAATACAAAAATGGGATGGCAAACTCTCTAACAGTACCACTAACCCTAATGAAATTTTTAAATCCATAGAAAAATAATATTTTTCTATGGAAGTTAACTAATTAATCATCAATTAAACGCTCTATTATAGTATTTTTGATCAATCAGTCAGATTTAATCTATTGCCACTTGCGGAAAGTGAAACAGTATCCTATACATCTATATCTATAAATTATTAATTTAAAGGAAGAAAAAATAGATGAGAAAATATATAGCAGAGTTTATTGGAACATTTTGGTTGGTATTAGGAGGCTGTGGCAGTGCTGTATTAGCAGCGGCATTCCCTGATGTCGGTATTGGCTTACTGGGTGTTTCTCTTGCTTTTGGCTTAACGGTACTCACCATGGCTTATGCGATTGGTCATATTTCTGGTTGTCATTTAAATCCAGCTGTTTCAGTAGGTTTATGGGCGGGTGGTCGCTTTCCTATGAGTGAATTAGTGCCTTATATCATTGCACAGGTCGTCGGAGCATTTGCTGGAGCGGCTGTATTATATGTGATTGCCAGTGGTCAAGCAGGTTTTGATGTAACAGCGGGTTTTGCATCCAATGGTTTCGGTGCACATTCACCAGGTGGCTACAGTATGATAGCCGCGTTAGTGATAGAAGTTGTTATGACAATGATGTTTCTGTTTATTATCATGGGAGCTACTGATAAACGTGCCCCCCAAGGAATGGCTCCCATTGCGATTGGTTTAGGATTAACCCTTATCCATCTAATCAGTATTCCTGTCACCAATACTTCAGTCAATCCCGCTCGAAGCACAGGGGTTGCTATTTTTCAAAATGGATGGGCGCTGGAACAATTATGGCTATTTTGGGCCGCTCCTATTGTTGGTGCTATTATTGGTGCTTTGATTTATCGCTATATTGCAGGAGGTGAGGATTAACTAGGAGAACACAATAAATCTAATATTTTGCTCGTTTATTTTATTAGATTTATGATGGTCTCCTACTTTAAAAAATTTCGCATTATCTTGAACCTATTGAATACTCATACATTTCCTCGTTCCTAAATAGAAATTTGGGAACGAGAGGAATACTCATATAAAGTATCATAAAACATATGGATCAAGATAATGAAAATACTTATACCCTTGCTTTTGTTCTTTTTCACCAGCCTTCTCTTTCAGGGCGCTTTTAATATTGCGACCATAGGAGATGAAGCTCTTGATACTACTGTTGCTTACAAACAAAGTAGATAGGGATGGAATTATTGCTCTAAACCTAAATACTCCAGATAACCTTTTATAAAGACTAGATTTTCAGATGCTCTGACGGTATCAATAGCTTGGCTGTTTAAATGAGCGATGAGATCAGTACTTTGATTGATTACCATTTGAATCTGTTCTTGATCAAATAATTGTACTGCTAGCGCAAGATCATCTTTATCCGCACTTAATAGCACGGCTGCAAGTTCATCCTTCTGAATTGGTGAAGCGGGGTTTAATAAGTCAGCGACAAGTGGCGATTTTAATAAAGAAAAATGTGCTTCACGCGCCTGTTCTTCTTGATCTAACTCTTGATGTGCATGAGCATCGTTGCCTGCACCTTTGCGTATTGAAAGCATAATAACTTGCAATAGTTTAACAATTCCTTTACGCGCTTTAGATTGCTCATCTCCGATAGCAGAAGCCTGTTCGTATAATTTATCCAGTTTATCTTTTAAACCAAGTATTACTTCACTTTCTTCGTTTCCTTTTAACGCGATGGTTTGCTCTAGTGTTTCTTTAAATACCTGCGTAAATTGCACGATAATATCGTGATCCTGTCGTTGAGCCTCTTCTAAGGTGTCATCGGTCAGTTCAGGCGGATCAATAAATAATGGATTTTCAATTTTACGCAATAAGTGACGTTCAAATGAACCAGGGTTGTCGCTTGGTTTAAAAATCATACTATTTGACCTGCTAAAATTAAAGTGGATCATGCTAACATAGCACGATATTTTCTAAAATAACCTCACCCAAAATACCGCCATGAAATTACTACAACAAGCAATTCAAAAAGTTCTAGATAGAAAAAACCTCAATGCAGAGGAAATGACAGCAGTGATGCGATTGATTATGACAGGCGGTGCAACTCCTGCTCAAATAGGGGGATTTCTCATTGGTCTACGCATGAAAGGTGAGAGCGTTGATGAAATCACAGCCGCTGCCACTGTCATGCGCTCATTAGCAACGCCTGTCGATATACGCGCTGATCATTTAGTGGATATTGTTGGTACAGGTGGAGACGGAAGTAGCACCTTTAATATTTCGACCGCAAGTTGTTTTGTGGTTGCAGCAGCAGGAGGGCATGTGGCTAAACATGGTAATCGCTCTGTTTCTAGCAAATCAGGGGCTGCCGATGTGTTGGAAGCGGCAGGAGTTAATTTGTCTATATCACCTGAAAAAGTAAAGGCCTGTGTGGAAGAGTTAGGTGTTGGTTTTATGTTTGCCCCCATGCATCACAGTGCAATGAAATACGCCATTGCGCCACGTAAAGAAATGGCGGTGCGTACCCTTTTTAATTTACTCGGTCCATTAACAAATCCTGCGGATACACCCAATCTGCTTTTAGGTGTTTATAGCCGTGAGTGGCTACGACCGTTAGCAGAGGTACTTCGCAAGCTCGGTAGCCATCATGTTATGATTGTTCATGCTGAAGATGGTCTGGATGAAATGAGTATAGCTGCCCCCACTTTTGTTGTAGAGCTAAAAGCGGGCAAGATTACGCAGTACAATATTCAACCTGAAGATTTTGGTTTAAATAGGCAAGCACTTGATAATATACGGGTTGAAAATGCGAATGAAAGTTTGGCCATGCTAAAGACTGTACTGGATAATCAAGCAGGAACAGCACGAGACATCGTTGCCTTAAATGCAGGTGCTGCTATTTATGTAGCAGGTTTAGCAGACTCACATCAGGCAGGTGTTGATAAGGCGCTAGAGGTCATTGCCTCTGGAAAAGCAAGTGAGAAACTAACAGCTTTAATAGCAAAAACAAAAGATGAGATATTTGCCAATGAATAATACTCCCAATATTCTTAAAAAAATAGTCAAACGAAAATATGAGGAAATTGCGGAACGCGAGGTACTTAAAAGCTTAGATCAACTCAAACAAGAGGTCACGAATGCATCAGCAATACGCCCCTTTGTTGGCTCCATGCAGGCTAAACTTGCGGCGAATCAATCAGCCGTTATTTCTGAAATTAAAAAAGCCTCTCCTAGCAAAGGAGTAATACGGGAGGATTTTAATCCTGCTGAGATTGCATCGAGTTATGAAAAAGGGGGAGCGAGTTGC
>WGBH01000342.1 GCA_015494435.1 Thiotrichaceae bacterium
CAATTATTTGATGTGGTGCGAATCGACCACTTTAGAGGTTTAGAAGCCGTTTGGGTGATTGATGCAAGTTGTGAAACAGCCATTGATGGCGTGTGGCAAAAAGTTGCAGGTGATCAATTATTGCAAGCATTACAACAAAGTCTCGCAAACGAAACAGCAATGATTCCACTGGTTGCAGAAGACTTGGGTATTATTACCCCTGAAGTCAATGCCTTGCGGAAAAAATTCCATCTTCCCGGTATGTCGGTACTTCAATTTAGCTTTGATGGCTTTGATGATAATCCACATAAACCAAAAAACATTGAACACGACCGTATTGTTTATACAGGGACACATGATAATGACACAACAACAGCTTGGGTAGAAAGCTTAAACAGCGACACACAACAGCATATTATGCATATTTTACAAGTAGATAGTTTGGATGATATCACCGAAGCCTTAATAATATCCGCTTTAAATACAAAAGCACAATTGGCAGTCGTACCATTACAAGACTTCTTAGGGTTAGGTTCTGATGCACGAATGAATATACCAGGCACGGTAGAGGGTAATTGGCAATGGCAATTTAATTGGGAACAAATTACTGATCAGCTAGTACTGGAAATAAAGACAAAAATAAAGGATTCTGGAAGATTAGGAGCATGACATGATTGCAAAAGATATTATTGATTTATTGAAAAAGAATTTCTGTTTAAATTGGAACGGTATACACGGTGTATCTCATTGGTCTAGGGTGAGATTAAATGGGTTAGAAATCGCTAAAAACAATGGCGCTAATGAGAGGGTAATAGAACTTTTTGCTTTTTTTCACGATAGTATGAGGGAAAATGATAGTTACGACCCATTGCATGGAAAACGTGCAGCAAAATTTATAGAAGAGCTTTCACTGCATTTTTTGGGAATCAATCAACAAGAAAAAGAACAATTAATGACAGCCTGCAAACACCATACCGATAGACTCTCTGATACTAGCGATAAAACAATCTTAACCTGCTGGGATAGCGATGCATTAGACTTAGGGCGTGTTGGTATCTATCCCCTTTCTGAACGCCTTAATACAAATTTTGCCAAACAAGACAGTTTTATAAAAAAATGTTACGCAAGAAGTATTTTAAAACCTTAATAACTAGGAATAGCTTGTTTATTCAACGCTATTAATAAAAAAAATAATGAATAACGAATTAAAACGCATACAACAAGGAAAGCATCATGATCCATTTCAAGTGCTTGGTTTACAGAAGGATAAAAAGGGGTGTCATTTAGTACGAGTCTTTTTACCCTATGCTGAAAAAGTAGAGCTCATCGGCATTGGCGATATGCAACGTATTCCTGATAGCGACATCTTTGAACTTTCTCTGCCTAAGAAAACACAGTTAGACACCTATTTTAAGTCACATGGGCGAGTACGTTGGCAACAAAAAGGGACTGATACGGTTCATGAAACCATTTCACCTTATAGCTTTTTTGCGCCACAAATTGGTGAGCTTGATTTACATCTTTTTGCGGAAGGAAAGCATCATCACGCCTATCACTTTATGGGAGCACATCTTAAAAATATTGAAGGTATTAAAGGCTGTTTATTCTCACTTTGGGCACCGAATCTACAGCGTGTCAGTGTGGTGGGCGATTTTAATCAATGGGACGGGCGTTGTCATCCAATGCGTAGTAGAGGTGATTCAGGAGTTTGGGAGTTATTTATTCCAGATTTGCAAGCCAATCAATGCTACAAATATGAATTACTAACACAACAAGGGGATCTGCTACTAAAAACAGACCCTTATGCACGTTCAATGGCATTGCGACCTGATACTGTTTCCTATATCAGCGATAATCATCAATATGATTGGCAAGATAAACAATGGCTACAACAACGTGCTGAATTTGATTGGCAACATCAACCCATTAGTATCTATGAGCTACATGCAGGTTCATGGCAGCGCCATGATGATAACCATCATAGCACTGGTTTTTTAAATTGGCGTGAATTAGCTAAAAGCCTCATTCCCTATGTGACCGAGTTGGGTTATACCCATATTGAATTAATGCCGATTACAGAGCATCCACTGGATATGTCATGGGGCTATCAAGTGACAGGTTTTTTTGCACCCACAGCACGTTTCGGTTCACCTGATGATTTTCGTTATTTTATTGATCAATGTCATCAACAAGGTCTAGGGGTCTTTATTGACTGGGTTCCTGCACATTTCCCTAAAGATGCTTTTGCACTGGCACGTTTTAATGGTGATGCTTTATACGAACATGCTGATCCACGCCAAGGAGAGCATCAAGATTGGGGAACGCTAATCTTTAATTATGCCCGTAATGAGGTGCGTAATTTTTTAATTACCAATGCCGTTTATTGGCTAGATGAATTTCATATTGATGGTCTACGGGTAGATGCAGTCGCATCGATGCTGTATCTGGACTATTCACGCAATGACGGTCAATGGTTGCCTAATGCCTATGGCGGGCGAGAAAATCTTGATGCGATCAATTTCTTGCGTGAAATGAATACCACCGTGCATGGTTTATATGCAGGGATATTAACGATGGCGGAAGAATCAACCGCATGGCCAATGGTATCACGCCCTGTCGAACTAGGTGGTTTAGGTTTTTCAATGAAATGGAATATGGGCTGGATGAATGATAATTTATCTTATATTGAAAATGACCCTATATATCGACAATATCATCATGATCAACTCACTTTTAGCCAGATTTACAGCTATTCTGAAAATTTTATTTTACCGCTATCACATGATGAAGTGGTACATGGAAAAAACAGTCTACTCAATAAAATGCCTGGAGATGATTGGCAAAAATTTGCCAATTTACGTTTATTTTATGCATGGCAATATGCACACCCTGGTAAGAAATTATTATTTATGGGGGGTGAAATAGCGCAATGGCAAGAGTGGAGTGAAACCAAATCCTTAGACTGGCACTTATTGGAAATTGATACCCATCAAGGTATCAAGCAAGTGATTACTGATCTTAATAAAATCTATAAAAATGAATGCGCTCTGCATCAGCTTGATTTTTCTCATCAGGGCTTTGAATGGATTGATTGTCATGACTCAAGTCAATCCGTGTTAAGTTTTATTCGTTGGAATAAGGACAGATCAGAACATATTATCTGTATTTTAAACTTCACCCCCTTAGTACGAGAAAATTACCGTTTAGGTGTCCCGACTGGAAAAAATTATCAAGAAATACTCAATACAGATTCTCATTATTATGCAGGCAGTAATTGCGGTAATGGTCATAATATTATGACAGAAAAGATAGCATGGTCTGGATTTAAACATTCCATCCATATAATCTTGCCTCCCTTGGGCGCATTATTTTTAAAAGTATTATAAATTAAATAATATTAAAGGAACGCGATGAAAATCTTATTTGCCAGCAGTGAAGTCTGGCCATTAATCAAAACGGGAGGATTGGGGGATGTTGCTTATAGTCTTCCTCATGCATTACAACAACAAGGAATTGATATCCGCATTGTGCTACCTGCTTATCAGGATGTATTAAAAAAATTAAAAAGTTTTCAAATATTAGGTTGGCTCACACTCAAACTAGCCGCAAAAGAATACAATGTTCGTATTTTACAAACACAACATGAAAAATTTTCCCTGCCCATTTGGTTAGTTGATTGCGCTGCTCTTTTTGATCGCAGGGGCAATCCCTATAGCAACCTAGAAGGCCATGACTGGTCTGATAATGCTGAACGCTTTGCTCTATTTTCATTAGCCGTCGCTAGATTGGCTATGGATGATCTGAATCTTGCTTGGAAACCTGATGTGGTACATAGCAATGACTGGCAAACAGGTCTTATTTCTGCCTTTTTAGATCAAGAAGCAGCTCATCCGAAACGTGTTTTTACCCTCCATAATCTTGCCTATGGTGGCTATTTTTCACAACAAGAATTCCAACGCCTACAATTACCCTCTCAATGGTGGTCACCAGAGGGCGTTGAGTTCTATGGTAATATGTCAATGATCAAAGCAGGTATTATTTACTCTGATCAAGTCACAACCGTTAGCCCTCGTTATGCAAAAGAAATTTGTACCCCTGAATTTGGCTATGGATTAGCAGGCGTTTTACTGCATCGACAATATAAGCTAACAGGAATTCTTAATGGCATCGACCCCGAGGTATGGAATCCAAACACTGACCCCTTACTTCCTTATCATTATTCAACCAAACAACTGAATACAGGCAAACGAAAAAATAAACAAGCCTTATTAGAATCTAATGGTATTAAAGTAACTAAAGAAACCTTGGCAGCACCCTTATTAGGTATGGTGAGTCGTTTAGTAGAGCAAAAAGGCGTGGATATGATCATTGAGGCAATGCCTCAATTATTGGAAAATAGTAACGCCAATTTCATCTTTATTGGCACAGGGCATCCGTCTATTGAAGCGCAATTATTAGAGTTAAAACAACACCATCCACAGCGCGTTATGGTCTCAATTGAATATTCCGAAGCAAAAGCGCATTTACTTGAAGCAGGATGTGATTTATTTATGATGCCCTCTCGCTTTGAACCATGCGGCTTAAATCAGCTTTATAGTCTACGTTATGGAACATTACCCATCGTACATCGCACAGGCGGTCTAGCTGATACTGTTGTTGATGTAAAATCAGACAATGCCACAGGCTTTGTATTTGATACTGCAACAACAAAAGAACTAATAAAAACAATTCAACGTGCCTTAACCCTTTTTTCAGACAAAAAACGTTGGAATCAATTGCAACACAATGCAATGCAACAAGATTTTAGTTGGAATAAAAGTGCGTTAAAATACATACAATTATATCAATAAGGAATGTGTTAATCATGATTTGTAGGCTGAATAAACGATAGCCCGTCCAGAAAAATTAACTAAGAACAAAACGGAAATCAAGGCATGAAAAATTGCATCCCAGAAGAAATACAAACATTACCTAGCACAGCTGATGCGCTTGCTAAAAGCTTTAAACACTATTTAATTTACCATATAGGGCGTAAAACAGGCTGTCCACCTAATTACTTATTTGAAGCCGTATCAAAAACACTGCGTGATCGTGTGATGGTAAATTGGCATAAAACACGCACAGCACAAGAACAACAAGGGGTTAAACAAGCTTATTATTTATCCTTAGAATTTCTTATGGGTCGTGCTTTAGGCAACCATCTGATCAATCTTGATTTAACTCATCATATGCGTGAAGCCCTTGAAGGGTTTTGTATAGAATTAGAAAAAATTGAAGCCGTAGAGGCCGATGCAGGTTTAGGCAATGGGGGCTTAGGACGTTTAGCAGCTTGCTTTATAGACAGTTGTGCCAGCCTTAATCTTCCCGTCATAGGCTATGGTTTGCATTATGAATACGGTATGTTCCGCCAATTAATTAATCATGGCTATCAAGAAGAAGAGCCAGATCAATGGTTACGTCATGGCAATCCTTGGGAATTACCTCGTCCTGAATACACGCAACGGATTCATTTTTGTGGTCGAACAGAGTTTTATCATGATGAAAATAATCAATTAAGGGCACATTGGGTTGATACCCATGATGTATTAGCAGTGCCTTATGATGTGCCTATTTCAGGTTATAAAAATAACACCGTCAATACATTGCGCTTATGGAAGGCAACGGCAACCGAAGAATTTGATTTAGATGAATTCAATGCAGGTGATTACGCCGAATCAATGGCCGCTAAGAACTCCGCCGAAAATATCACCATGGTACTATACCCCAATGATAGCAGTGAAAATGGTAAAGAATTACGTCTACGCCAACAGTATTTTCTTGCCTCTGCGAGTTTGCAAGATATATTACGTCGTTGGGAATTAAGGGAAGGTAAAAATTACCAATATTTTGCTGAAAAAAATGTTTTTCAAATGAATGATACCCATCCCACCATTTCCGTTGCCGAATTAATGCGTCTTTTGATGGATGAGAAACATCTAGGCTGGGATCAAGCATGGGAAATTACCAGCAAAACATTAGCCTATACAAACCATACGCTATTACCAGAAGCACTAGAAAAATGGTCAGTGGACTTATTTAAGTCATTATTGCCACGTTTACTGGATATTATCTACGAAATAAACGCCCATTTTATGGATACCGTGCGCGCAAAATGGCCCGCTAATATTGAAAAGCAAACGCAACTCTCTATTATTGAAGAAGGCTCACATCCACAAATTCGCATGGCACATCTCGCCATTGTTGCTAGTTTTTCAGTCAATGGTGTTGCCGCTTTGCATTCAAAATTACTATGCCAAGGCTTATTTAAAGACTTCTACGCCCTCTGGCCAGAAAAATTTAATAATAAAACCAATGGTGTTACCCCTCGACGTTGGATTGTACACGCCAATCCTTTATTAACCGAACTCATTAATAACACCATTGGCGATGAATGGATCACTGATTTAAGCAAGATTTCCCAACTAAAACCTTTTGCTACTAAAGATCAAAAAGAATTTCATGCACAGTTCAAGGCAGTTAAACAAGCAAATAAACAACGTCTCGCCCATCTTATTCAAGAAACTTGCGGTATCGCATTTAATACCGACTCAATATTTGATATTCAAGTCAAGCGTATTCACGAATACAAACGCCAATTGCTCAATGCCTTGCATATGATTCATTTATATTCTCAAATCAAACAAGGTAAAACAGACAACTGGGTTAATCGTTGTATCCTAGTTGGAGGAAAAGCAGCACCAAGTTATGTTATGGCAAAAAAGATTATTAAATTAATCAATAATATTGCTTATGTGGTTAATAACGACCCTGAAGTAGGCGATAAATTAAAAATTGCTTTTTATCCCAACTACGATGTATCCAGTATGGAAATCATTGCCCCTGCTGCCGATCTTTCAGAGCAAATTTCAACCGCAGGAAAAGAAGCCTCTGGCACAGGCAACATGAAATTTATGATGAACGGTGCATTGACCATTGGTACTTATGATGGTGCTAATATTGAAATATTAGAACAAGTCGGAGAAGAGAATTTCTTCTTATTTGGCTTAAAGGTAGACGAGATTGAAACCTTATTACCTCATTATCAACCAAGCGATTACCTACAACAAGATCATGATCTACAAAATGTAATACATCTTCTAAAATCAGACCATTTTAACCCACTTGAACCGCATATTTTTGACAATATTATTAACAGCTTACTTAGTCCACATGATCCGTGGATGACACTGGCAGATTTTCGTAGTTATGTAGATACACAAAACCAAGTAGCACAAACATGGCTAAATCAATCGCAATGGATACGTATGAGTATTATGAATACCGCTTGCAGTGGCTTCTTCTCAACAGATCGAACCATGCAAGAATACAATCGTGATATTTGGAAATTAAAAACTATTTAACCCCTCAACTTAAGGATATTAACATGATAGATATCAACCATCTCAATGAACAAAACCATGAAATTGCAGAACTCACAAAAGTATTAAGTTACATGATTAATGACCGTGAAATTTGTGATACAGACATTCTAAATAAACTCTTTTTTAACTATATTGAAAAAGTAGATGAGCATTTAAAAGATGAAGAAAAAAATATATACCAGTCACTGATGATTCATGGTGACAACAAAGTACGTCAAACAGCCAATCGTTTTTTATCAGGCTCAGGCGAAATAAAACGCGTTTTTAAACAATACCAAAAACGCTGGTGTCGTCACGGCAAACTTTATATTAGAAATCATGAAAAATTTTTGCAAGACTCCGACGATATGTTTGAAATGGTCTTTGACCGCATTGTTGATGAAGCTGAACATCTATACCCCGTCGTACGAGATGTGATGGATGAAAAAGAAAATGCTCATGCAATAAACTAAGTTAAGCAAATATCAACTATCATCAAAACTTTTCGCCTCGTCCCCACGCGCGCCAGCGTGGGGACGAGACGTACTTCAAATTCTTTTAACTTTAGTGGCTCAAATTGATTCAAGTGCTGTAATACGGGAAGTCTTAATTTATCGTATTTAGGAATTGCCATTGATCAATACTCTTTCAGGATAGGAAATTCTTAAATTCCATTTAGGGGCTATGCCAAAAAATTCAATTATCCTTTGCTATCATAAAATATCCCAAGCATAACAATAGGCTGATAATTACAATAATTCCCCAATTGCCCCATCGAATAAAGGGGGTGCTGCCTGTGAAGGGTTGTACGCGGTGGGTAATGACTTGCGTGGAGTAAGGCGGTTTGCTTGCTATTAGTTCTCCTTTTGTATTCACTATCCCTGATACACCAATATTGGTGGCGCGTAATAAATACCGTCCTGTTTCAATGGCGCGCATACGGGCAATTTCCATGTGTTGATAAGGTTCTATGGAATCGGTAAACCAGCCGTCATTGCTGACATTGATAAGCATATTTGCCTGTGGTAATCCTTTTAGTGTTTCATCAGCATAGGCATCTTCATAACAGATTGATAACTGCGCAATATTGTCTGACAGTTGTAAAGTCGTTGCGCCCTTGCCTGCATCGAGATTATCGGAAGGGATTTGCATCCATTGATTGAGCCAGTGAAGATAGCCCAGCAAGGGGATGTATTCACCAAAGGGGACAAGATGTTGTTTGGAATAAATTTCGCGTCCACCTTGGCTTAATGCGAGTACACTATTTTCAAGTTTTCCTTGTTCATTCTGATAGAACCCACCCAAGAGCAAATCCGTTTTATTCGCTTCCGCTTCCTGTTGCAGCGGAATAATAAAATCTTCTATATGATAAGACAGAAGGTCAGGAATCGCTGTTTCTGGCCAGATGATTAAATCACTTTTCCAATTTTCTTGCGTTAGTTTTTTATAGAGCGCTAAAGTGGGTAGTTTATTTTCTGGCAACCATTTTTCTTCTTGTAGAATATTTCCTTGAATCAGACTAACTGTGATCGGTTTGCCTTTTGGCTCTGTCCAGTTTATTTTCCCCATTGCCCATGAGCCTGAAAAAATACTAACTATCATCAAAATAGTCATCATTTTATATTGGTTTGTTTGTTTAAAAACAAAAAGAGAGGCAATCGAGCCTGCTAATAAAGCACTGAGCAAGCTAACACCTAATACGCCTGTAATGGGGGCGATATACACCAACACGCTATCAATTTGACTATTGCCTAAATATAACCACGGGAATCCTGTAAGAAACCAGCCACGAAACCATTCAATCAGTACCCATAAGAGTGGGTAAAATAATAAGAGGCGAGTGATTTTAGGATGATCTTTAAAGACATAAGCAAGCAATCCAAATAAACCAATCACCAAAGCAATAATCACCGCAAAAAGAGTGGTGAGTGTAGCTGCAACGAGGGTACTGGCATGACCATAAAAGTGCATGCTATAGAAAATCCACGAAACGCCTGTGCCGAACATACCAATGCCATACACCCATGCTAAATAAAAAGATTGCTTCTTATTATTTGCAGACAATAAGGTGTAAAAAAGAACAGCAGGTGAGAACCATGCAATGGGATAAAATCCAAAAGGAGCAAAAGCAAAAACTAAACTTGCCCCTGACAAAAAACTTAATAAATAGAAAGTATTGAGTGATTTATTATCAATAGAATGGGTCATTATTATATTTTTGTGACTTGTAAGAGAATAATACGCCGACCATCACTACTTTTTACATGAAAATGTAAATTACCAAATTGTAGCTCTTCGCCAGATTTTGGAATATGCCCAAATTCATGCATAATCACACCCCCGATGGTATCAAATTGATCTTCTGCTAGTTGACTATTAAAGAATTGATTAAAGAAGCGAATTTCAGTCTCTGCTTTTACTATATACTGATTATTATCATCACAAATAATATCTTTTTTATGGTTATCTATTGCATCATATTCATCGTCAATCTCACCGACAATCTGTTCTAAAACATCTTCAATAGTAATTAAACCTGCTGTGCCACCATATTCATTGATCACTAACGCCATGTGATTACGTTTGTCACGAAAGGAGGTCAGCAAATTATCCAGTTTGGTACTTTCTGGCACATTAAAGGTAGGGCGCATAATGTCTTTGATATTAAATTCAATTTCTTGATCAACGTATTTTAAGAGATCTTTGACTAGCAGAATACCTTCGACATCATCACGATCATCATCAAAAACAGGATAACGAGAATGCCCTGTTTCACGTACCTGCGCTAAAATGGAGTGATAATTGTCGTTGATATGTAAAAACTGTGTCCGTGAGCGCGGAATCATCACATCACGTACTTGCAGACTATCAATACGAACCACACCCTCCATCATAGCTAGCCCTCCTGAATCTATGATATTTTTTTCATGTGCTTGTCTAAGACTAGCGACTAATTCCTCTTGAGTCAGTGGTGATAAATCAACTGTTTTTCTAAGCCATTGCACCCACCATTGGTGGATAGTATTACTAATTGTTTTCATCATGGATTTAAATAAGGATCGGGATATCCCAACTTCTCTAAAATATGCGTCTCTAATGTTTCCATCTGTTGCGCTTGTTGCTCTTCAATATGATCATAACCTTGCAAATGTAACATGCCATGAACAATAAGATGCGCACAGTGTTGTTCCAGAGATTTATGTTGTTCTTTTGCTTCTGCTTCTATTACAGGCAAGCAAATAACAAGATCACCTAAGTGTAAAGGCTCCTCTAGCATCACTCCTTGAGGCAAAACAGGTGGATCAAAAATAAAGGAAAGGATATTAGTTGCATCCTTTTTATTACGATAGCTTTGGTTCAGCTCGAAACCTTCTTTTTGATCAACAAAGCGCAGCGTAATACTGCACTCTTTTGCTTGCTGATAAGCAGTTTCTGCCCAGTTTTGTATTTTTTTATGAGTAGGCAGAGAGCTGTACTCGTATGGGTTTTGCAATTCAATAAAGAGCCGATGCCCTGAATTCATTCTTTTTTCAGGCATTATTTTTTATCGTTAGCCTGCAATTTATTATAACGATCATAGGCTTTCACAATACTTTTTACGAGCGTATGACGCACCACATCTTTAGCTTCAAAGAAGCTAAAGCTCACCTCTTTTACATCTCGCAAGATAGAAATGATTTGTTGAAGACCTGATTGTTGATGCTTAGGCAGATCAATTTGAGTAATATCACCCGTTACCACGGCAGTAGAGCCGAACCCCATTCGAGTTAAAAACATTTTCATTTGTTCAGTGGTGGTGTTTTGCGCTTCATCCATAATAATAAACGAATCGTTTAAACTCCGCCCACGCATATAAGCAAGCGGAGCAACTTCAATCACGTTCTTTTCAATTAAACGTGCTACTTTTTCAAAACCCAACATTTCATATAATGCGTCATACATAGGGCGCAAATAAGGATCAACTTTTTGTGATAAATCACCAGGAAGAAAGCCCAGTTTCTCACCCGCTTCCACAGCAGGGCGTACTAAAATAATCCGTCTCACTTCATCACGCTCTAAGGCTTCTACTGCACAGGCAATGGCTAAATAGGTCTTTCCCGTTCCCGCAGGACCAATACCAAAGGTAAGATCATA
>WGBH01000343.1 GCA_015494435.1 Thiotrichaceae bacterium
ACGAATAAAAATAGCACCATGACTGCGCCAACATAGACGAGCACTAACACAACGCCCAAGAATTCAGCTTCTAATAAAATCCACGTTGCCGCACTGGTAAAGAAAGCCAAGATTAAAAATAATGCTGCATACACTGGATTACGCATTGTGACCACACCAACGGCGGAGACAACGGTTACCGTTGCAAACAGATAAAAAATGAATAGTTCAAATGTCATTAATTCAAACCCTCTTGGGGTGGTTGTAAATTAGTTATCATAAATAATACAGTTAAATATTCTTAGCGATATGGAGCATCAGCCACTCTGTGTTTTGCAATTTCTGCTTCATGCTTATCACCAAAAGCAAGTAACACTTCTTTCGTTTTGACATGGTCTCCACGTTCTTCAAAGTGATACTCAAAAATTTGTGTTTCTACAATTGCATCGACAGGACAGGCTTCTTCACAAAAACCACAGTAGATGCATTTGAACATATCAATATCATAACGAGTCGTTCTACGTGTACCATCTGCACGTTCTTCTAAATCAATTGTAATCGCAAGTGCAGGACAGGCAGCTTCACATAATTTACAAGCAATACAGCGCTCCTCTCCATTAGGATAACGACGTAAAGCATGATGACCACGAAAACGGGGCGATATCGGAGTTTTTTGCTCAGGGTATTGAATGGTAATTTTGCGTTTAAAGAAGTATTTACCCGTAATTGATAAACCTTGCAATAACTCAAACAAAGTAAATGTTTTTATAAAATGTTTAATAGAAGCAATCATTTATAGAACTCCCAACTGTTGAAGGGCTTTAAAAATAATGATGCCAAATATCCATACCAAGGTAACAGGGATTAAAATCTTCCAACCCAAGCGCATAATTTGATCATAACGATAGCGAGGAAAAGTGGCTCTAAACCATAAATACAAGACTAAAAAGAAAAAGGCTTTAAGGAATAACCAATGAATTCCATCCCCTAAAATCATGCCTAATAGGGGAACATCTACAAAAGTTGCACCAAAAGGAGATAACCAACCACCTAGGAATAACAAAACAGTCAAGATCGAGATCAATAACATGCTGGCATATTCTGCTAAGAAGAACAGTGCAAACGCCATCCCTGAATACTCGACATGGAAACCTGCCACAATTTCTGACTCACCTTCCGCAACATCAAATGGGGCACGATTTGTTTCCGCCACACCTGATATAAAATAAACCACAAGCAAACCAAATAAAGGCCACACAAACCAATTCTGAATACCACCTGCCTGTGCATTCACGATCTCTGTAAGATTCAAACTCCCCGCTAACATTAATACACCAACCAGTGCAAATCCCATTGCTATTTCATAAGCAACTACTTGAGCACCAACACGCATTGAACTCAAAATAGCGTATTTAGAATTTGATGCCCATCCCGCAAGAATAATGCCAAAGACATCGAGAGAGGTAATCGCCAATACAAATAATAAACCTGCATTAATATCAGAGAGTACACCGCCTTCCCAAAATGGGATAACAGCCCATACCGCTAAAGCTGGCGCTAACGCCAACATAGGGGCAATAAAGAAGACCGCTCTATTTGCCCTGGTTGGCGTAATGATCTCCTTAAACATCAGTTTGACAACATCAGCGATAGGTTGCAACCAGCCCTTCGGACCAACACGATTAGGTCCACAGCGAACTTGCATATAACCAATGATTTTACGCTCGGCAAAAGTGGTATATGCCACAGCTATAATCACAGGCAGTAAAATAGCAATGATCTTTAATAGGATCACAATAACGATCCGCAGAGCTTCTGGCACATTTTCCCAAATTGCGATTAAACTATCCAAAATAAATAACTCTCTGTAAGTATTTCATAACACCCTGTATTTTGTATCCTCAACACAGGCTATGCAGCACTAATTTCAATAGTCCCAAAGGATGCGCTCAAACAAGCGGATACCTCTGTTCCTTCAGGAATAAATACACATCCTTGAGGAATCATATTATCAATAATTAACGTCGCTTTAGTACTTGCCTCATCCTGTTTTATAGTGATTTTGGCATTGTTTGATAAACCTAATACCTCTGCATCGTTTATATTGATACGAATGGCTGCTTCATTCTCAATGCTTTTATGTAAAGCCGTCGCTCTTCTCACTAAAGAATCAGTACAATATATACTAACTTCTGAAACTCTCTGTAAGCCTGTATCGGTTGCTTGTTTTTGATAAATTGGCATCAAATCAGCATTGCCTTTATCTGTTGCACTGCTTATTTTCGCTTGTAACTCATCTCGTACTTCTGTTGATGATACGAACTCAAAACCTTCTACTTCTAACACATTACCTAAGACACGTAGCACTTTCCATGCGGGGCGAGCATCACCTGCTAATTGGCTTGCACCTGTGAAACTTTGCCAACGACCTTCTGTATTAATAAATGTACCTGAGGTTTCAGCTACGGTCGAAATCGGTAATAAAATATCAGTGTAAGCTTTTAATGACTCACTGGCATAAGGTGTCATTGCAACTACGCATTCTGCTTGATGCATGGCTGACATGGCTTGCTTAGGATTAGCACAATCAAACTCTGGTTCAACATCTAGCAATACAAATAGCTTTAAATCAGCATTAAGCATTTCAGTAATATTTTTACCTACTTTTGCTGTATCTATTCCTGCGGCTTGACGATGAGGTATAGCACCTGATAACCATCCACCAACCGTATTAGCAGACTCAACTAAAGAACCTAGTTTAGCACCTGTATTTTCAGCAATTACCGAAGATAAAGCACGCAAAGCAGAATATTGAGGATGTGAAACAGCAATATTTCCTGTTAATACTAGCGCGTTTTCTGCTTCTGTTAAGTATTTTGCTATTTTCTTTTCAGTATCATTTGGCTTGATTCCATCAACTAGATCATCGAGTGCTTCGGGAAGTTTGCCACTAGCTAATGCAATACCTGCTAATTTTTCTAGCATTTGCGTTACATTGCCTGTCAACTGTTCTGCAATATCATAGTTAAAATCATATTCGCGCAAATTGACCGTCATAATATGTGCGCCTTTTAAAGCGGCTTTGCGTAAACGATGATTTAGCATCGGCTGTTCTTGACGAATATTAGAACCTACCAATAACACCGCATTTTGTTGTTCTAAATCTGCGATACTAACCCCAAGATTAGGAGCAAGTGGTGCTAATTCTTGATCATAAAAATCACATTGACGTAAGCGATGATCAATATTATTGACCCCTACTCCACGTAATGCTTTTTGTAATAAATATTGTTCTTCAACCGTTGCACGCGGTGATACCAATGCGCCAATTTGATCAGCATCAATCGCTTTAATCAGTTCTGCAATAGAATCTAATGCCCCTGCCCAATCAATCTCTTTCCAAATACCATCTTTTTTGATCATTGGCTTGGTTAAACGATCTTTTGCAGTCACCCCTTGATAACTAAAGCGATCTCGGTCTGAAATCCAACATTCATTAATGGCATCATTATCACCGGCAACCACACGTACTAATTCATTTTTATAGGTATGCAGATTGATATTAGAACCAACGCTATCATGCGAAGCAATAGAAGCCGTTTGTACAACATCCCAAGGACGTGCTTTATAACGCGAAGGTTTTGCAGTTAAAGCACCCACAGGACAAATATCAATAATATTGCCTGATAATTCAGAAATAAGGCTCTTTTCAACAAAGGTACCTACTTCCATGCGATCACCACGACCTGTTGCACCCATTTCGCGCATTCCTGCAATCTCTTCACCAAAGCGAATACAGCGTGTACATTGAATACAGCGTGTCATGTCAGTGCTAACAAGAGGACCGATGTCTTTATCAGTAACAACGCGTTTAACTTCATGGAAACGAGAAGAACTCCCCCTTGCACTAACCGCTAAATCTTGAAGTTCACATTCACCACCCTGATCACAAATAGGACAATCAAGTGGATGATTAATCAGCAGGAACTCCATATTATCTTGTTGTGCTGATAAGGCATATTTAGACTTCGTCCAAACTTTCATACCTTCATTAACGGGTGTTGCACAGGCAGGTAGAGGCTTAGGTGCATTTTCAACTTCAACAAGGCACATACGACAGTTAGCAGCGATTGTTAATTTTTTGTGGTAGCAAAAACGTGGTATATGAATACCAGCATCATCAGCAGCCTCAATCAACATCGCGTCAGGCTTCACCTCAAGCTTTGTAGCATTGATTTCGATTGTGATTAACTTTTCACTCATCTGATTATCCTGACTTTACCATTGAACAACCGTGCTCAACGTAATAAATAAACTCTTCTCTGAAATGCTCTACAAAACTCCACACAGGCATTGCGGATGCTTCACCTAGCGCACAGATGGTACGACCTTCAATTTTATGGGCAATATCACTTAAATTATCAATATCTTCCATTGTACCTTTGCCATCAATAATACGGTCTAGAATACGGTATAACCAACCTGTTCCTTCACGACAAGGCGTACATTGACCGCAGGACTCTGAAAAATAGAAGCGCGAAATACGGCGTAATAGTTTCACCATATCGGTGGTTTCATCCATCACCATCACAGCACCTGAGCCTAAATAAGACCCCGCTTTTTGAATCGTGTCGTAATCCATGGTTAATGTCATCGCTACATCAGCAGGTATGACAGGAACGGATGAACCACCTGGGATAATGGCTTTAAGTTTATTGCCATTGCGTACACCACCTGCCATTTCTAGTAGCTCACTAAAGGGGGTTCCCATGGGTATTTCAAAATTACCAGGGTTATTTAAATGCCCTGACATGGAAAATAGTTTTTCACCGCCTGAGTTTTCAACTCCTAAATCTCTAAACCACTCACCACCACGACGTAAAATAACGGGAATAGATGATAGCGTTTCAGTATTATTAATCGTGGTTGGACGACCATATAAACCAAAACTAGCAGGAAAAGGCGGTTTAAAACGCGGTTGTCCTTTTTTACCTTCTAAGGATTCCAATAAAGCAGTTTCTTCACCACAGACATAGGCTCCCGCACCGAGCGAACCATACAAGTCAAAATCAACACCCGTACCTTGAATATTTTTACCTAAATATCCTGCCTCATAGGCCTCTTTGACTGCTTGTTCAAAGCGAATAAAGGGCTCATCCATAAACTCGCCACGCATATAGTTATAACCTACTGTGGCATCAATACAATAGCCTGCAATTGCCATCCCTTCGACCAAGGCATGTGGATTAAAACGTAAAATATCACGGTCTTTACAGGTTCCTGGCTCAGACTCATCTGAATTACAGACTATATACTTTTGCCCTGGCATTTTACGTGGCATAAAGCTCCACTTTAAACCTGTGGGGAAGCCTGCTCCACCACGACCACGCAGACCTGATATTTTAATCATCTCAATAACATCATCAGGACTGGTTTCTTCTTTGATGATTTTTTGCCACATTTCGTAGCCACCCTCTTTAAGGTAACTCTCTAATGTATGCGCCTGATCACCGTATTTTTTTGTTATGAAGCAAACTTGATCAACCATCGCCCTTACTCCAACCCATCCAGAATTTCATCCACTTTTTCAAGTGTAAGATTTTCATAGTAAACATGATCCACTTGCATCATAGGCGCACCACAACAAGCCGCTAAACATTCTTCTTCTATTTTAAAGAAGAACTTTCCGTCTGAGGTTGTTTCACCCATTTTAATGCCAAGCTTTGATTCTATATGATTCACAATTTCATCTGAGCCATTTAGCATACAAGAAACATTAGTGCAAACAGAAATACTGTGCCGACCCGCTGCCTTTTCATCTAATTCAAACATAGAATAAAAACTAGCAACTTCATACACGGCAATATTAGGCAAATGAAGATAGGCTGCTACCGCATTCATTTTTTTTGTTGAAAGATAATGATCTTCATGCATTACAGCGCGTAATGCGGCTAACAACGCTGATTGCGATCTATCTTTAGGATAACGCTTCAACCATGAATCAATATCATCGCGTTCATGTTGCGTTAGTATGGAGGTTGCATCCTTCGACGCATTTCTCATATCCCGTATTTTCACAGTCTCTACTTTGGTGTCACTCATCGATCCACCTCACCAAATACAATATCCATAGTTCCTATAATGGTTACAACATCTGCTAACATATGTCCTTTGGTTAATTCATCCATTGCTGACATATGCGCAAAACCAGGGGCACGAATCTTCAAACGATAAGGTTTGTTCGCACCATCGGAGACAATATAGCAACCAAACTCACCTTTAGGATGTTCAATGGCAGCATAGGCTTCGCCTTCTGGCAAGCAATAACCTTCTGTTGCCAGTTTAAAGTGATGAATCAAGGCTTCCATATCTGATTTCATTGCTGTGCGTGGCGGAGGAGCAACCTTATTATCATCCAGAATAACAGGGCCTGGATTTTTATTTAACCAATCAACACATTGTTTAATAATACGATTAGATTGACGCATTTCTTCAACACGTACTAAATAGCGGTCGTAACTATCGCCATTAGTTCCCACTGGAATATCAAAGTTTATTTTATCGTACACTTCATAAGGTTGCTTTTTACGCAAATCCCATTCAATGCCTGAGCCTCGCAACATTGCACCTGTTAAACCAAGTTGTAAGGCACGTTCTGGAGAAACGATACCAATATCAACTAAACGTTGCTTCCAAATACGGTTATCTGTCAGCAAAGTCTCGTATTCGTCCACATATTTAGGAAAACGGGCAGTAAAATCTTCAATAAAATCAAGCACCGTTCCTTCTCGATTTTTATTTAAACGCTTAACTTCTGCTTCATTATGCCAACGTGATTTTTCAAACATTGGCATACTATCGGGTAAATCACGATATACACCACCAGGGCGATAATAGGTTGCATGTAAACGTGCGCCAGACACTGCCTCATACACATCCATTAAATCTTCACGTTCACGAAAAGCATATAAGAACATGGTCATTGCACCCACATCTAAAGCATGAGCACCGATCCATAATAGATGATTAAGGATGCGGGTAATTTCATCGAACATGACACGAATATACTGAGCACGGATAGGCGCTTCAATTCCCATCATTTTCTCTAATGCCAGTACATAACCATGCTCGTTACACATCATCGATACATAGTCGAGACGATCCATATAACCTATCGATTGGTTATATATTTTGCTTTCAGCTAATTTTTCAGTACCGCGATGTAGTAAACCAATATGCGGGTCTGCACGTTGAATAACTTCACCATCCATTTCTAGTACAAGACGTAAGACACCATGTGCGGCAGGATGGGCAGGACCAAAGTTTAAGGTAAAATTGCGAATTTCAGGCATTAATCATTCGCCTCCGACACATCTGCTTCTATTTTTTCTGAAGGACGAATAACGCGCGGTACAGCAACACGAGGCTCGATAGAAACAGGTTCATAGATAATACGCTCTGACTGCTGATCATAATGCATTTCAACTTGCCCTTCTAAAGGAAAATCCTTCCTAAAGGGATGACCAACAAAACCATAGTCCGTCAAAATACGGCGTAAATCAGGATGATTGGAAAATAAGATACCGTAAAGATCAAAGGCTTCCCTTTCAAACCAATTGGCACTATTCCAAATAGAGTCTAATGAATCAATAGTTGGCATATCGTTATCTTCACAAAATACCTTTAGCCTCAGACGATGATTATTCTTAATTGAAAGTAAATGAATCACTACTGCGTAACGCTTGCCATCATATTCAACGGGTGCAGAGGAACTATCAAAATCAAATAAACGATCACTGTCGCGCCTAACTCCACGACTAAAGCTAGACACATCTGAATCCCATTCAGACTTGCCATAGGTAAGGTAATCCACACCGCATAAATCAATCAAAATCTCAAAAGAATGCTTGTCACGCAAAGTTTTTGCTACGCGAAGCAAATCAGCAGGAAGGATTTCAATGGTCAGCTCTTTAAAAGCAAGAGTAGAGTTTTGAATGGCTGTAGCAAGACTTGTCTCTAATTCTGTTTGCAATATTTGCAAAGCAGTGGAAGCGGTTATACTCATTTTAAGCTTCCACCTTACGAGCAAAGGTATTACTGCGTTTAATTTTATTTTGCAGCTGAATCAGTCCATACAACAACGCTTCTGCTGTTGGAGGGCAACCTGGAATATAAACATCAACAGGAATAATACGATCACAACCGCGCACCACTGCATAGGAGTAGTGATAGTAACCTCCACCATTGGCACAAGAACCCATTGAAACGACCCAGCGCGGTTCTGCCATTTGGTCATACACTTTTCGTAAAGCGGGTGCCATCTTATTGGTCAATGTACCTGCAACAATGATTAAATCAGATTGGCGTGGACTAGGACGAAATAGGATACCAAAGCGATCCATATCGTAGCGTGACGCGCCTGCTTGCATCATTTCCACTGCACAACAGGCTAAACCGAATGTCATTGGCCACAATGAACCTGTGCGCGCCCAATTAATGACTTTATCTGCAGAAGTGGCTAAGAATCCAGACTCGAGTCTGGATTCTTAGCCACTTCTGCAGATAAAGTCATTAATTGGG
>WGBH01000344.1 GCA_015494435.1 Thiotrichaceae bacterium
TTTGATATTAAATGTTTTTTTATTGTTTTTGTATGATGTATTCAAGTTTTATAAATATTTTGGGTGAAAACAGAATAATTTATGGGTATATTAAATCCGACTAATTTAGTAGGTAGTATTAAAAAACCTAGTGTATTAGTCAAGATTAATATAAGTCTATTTGTTAATTAAAATAATGCCCTTGTCGCAATAAATAATTTGTCCATTTGAATAAAAAACGATTTAAACGCCAACGACAAATCAAAATACTGTCGGTATTTTTTTCCCATGCCCTGATATTTTTTTGTGTAAAATAACAGTTGCGACTAATAACGTCAGCTTGACGAGAATCATGGTAGACCTGTATTTTTAAATCGGGACGTTTATCGTGTTCATCAAATAGATAAGTCATCACTAAAAGAGTGGTATGATGAGAGCGCTCTAAAATTCTTATACGCACAGAAACATGATTACCTGAAGGTAATGTTGATATTGATTCATCAGGCAGTGTTCTGATATCTCCACAAAGCAAACGAAGATGTATATAATTTACTTCATACATTTCCATTAAATCTGCAAATGATTGCGGTCGAGGAGCAAAAGTGGATTGTTTTTCTATCATCATTCTCTAAATATTGACATAAAGCAGAAAAATTCAATAACCTATATGAAAACAAGTAGTGAAAATAATATGCGTATCAATACAATAAGAATTAAACCCTTTAAAGATCAAAAGCCTGGAACTTCGGGGTTAAGAAAAACGGTAAAGCAATTTCAAGTGCTTGATTATCTACAGTCCTTTATTCAATCTATTTTTAATAGTCTACCTGAGCTAAGAGATTCAACCTTAATTCTTGGTGGAGATGGGCGTTATTTTAACCGTGAAGCAATTCAGATTATTTTACGCATGGCAGCAGCTAATGGAGTCGGCAGGATTATTTTGGGACAAGCGGGAATATTATCAACCCCAGCCGTATCGCATTTGATCAAAAAACATCAAGCATTAGGTGGTATTATCCTTTCAGCCAGTCACAATGCAGGGGGGCCTTTGGGGGATTTTGGGGTTAAATTTGATACTGCTAGTGGGGGACCTGCTCCAGAGAGTTTAACCGATGAAATATTCATTATCGCTTCCAATCTAAGGGAATATAAAATTATTGATATTAATCCTATTCCTATGGATAAAATTGGGCAATACAAACTAGGGAATATGGACGTTGAAGTGATTGATTCGGTTAAAGATTATGCAAAATTGATGGCGGATATTTTCAATTTTGAAAAAATATCCGCATTATTAACCTCGCCTAATTTTTCGATGTGTTTTGATGCGATGAACGCCGTCACCGGCCCTTATGCTATCGCTATCTTAGAGGATCAACTAGGAGCGCCTGAGGGTACTGTTATTCGTGGACAACCACTACCCAACTTTGGGGGTACGCATCCTGACCCTAATTTAGTACATGCTAAGCAATTAGTCGAAACGATGTATCAAGAAGAAAATGCACCTGATTTTGGCGCTGCTTCCGATGGTGATGGTGATCGCAATATGATTATGGGGGATTATTTCTTTGTTACGCCCAGCGATAGTCTCGCCATTATGACCGCAAATGCCCATCTTATTCCTGCTTATAGTCAAGGAATTAAAGGGGTGGCACGTTCAATGCCAACCAGTGAAGCAGTGGATAAAGTGGCAGAAAAATTAGGTTTAAATTGCTTTGAAACACCCACAGGTTGGAAGTTTTTTAGTAATTTACTCGATGCAGATGAAATCACCCTCTGCGGGGAAGAGAGTTTTGGTACTGGCTCTAACCATGTGAATGAAAAAGATGGTCTATGGGCCGTGCTTTTCTGGCTTAATATTTTAGCTGAAAAACAGGATTCAGTTGAACATATTGTACGTCAACACTGGGCAGAATACGGGCGAAATTATTATACGCGCCATGATTACGAGAAATTACCGTTTAAATCAGCAGAAGCATTATTCAATAACCTCGATGATAATATTGAGCAATTATTACATAAGCCCTTCAATCAACACACTATTATAAGCGCTGATAATTTTACTTATAACGATCCTATTGACCAATCAGTGAGTGAAAATCAAGGGATTCGTATTATTTTTGATGACAGTTCACGTATTATTTTTCGTCTCTCAGGAACGGGAACAGAAGGCGCTACATTGCGCGTTTATATTGAAAAATACGTGACTGATTTGGATCAATTTGAACTAGATACACAAGAAGCATTAAAATCATTGATTCAAACCGCTGAATTGATTGCAGATATAAAAGGCTATACAGGAAGAACAAAACCGACTGTTATTACTTAATGTTTTTTTTCGCACCTAAATTCCTATTTGGTTGCACAGCAAAGAAATAAGCTAGGGCATCCAAAATTTATGTCACATCATTGTCATAAAATTAATGTAAGCTATTATATTAAGTCCTATCTAAATAATATAATGAACAAGGAATAAATTGATGGTAAAAATAGGTATAAATGGTTTCGGTCGTATGGGGCGATTAGCTTTACGTGCGGCTTGGGAAAATCCTGTCTTTGATTTCATGCAGATCAATGAAGTGAGTACGGATGCTAAGGGGGCTGCTCATTTACTCAAGTTTGATTCGGTACATGGTATTTGGCAACAAGACTGCGAGGGTGTTGATAATACAATAAATATTGATGATAAGCCTATTGCCTACAGTACAAATCAGGCTATTTCAGAGACTGATTGGTCTAGTTGTGACATTGTTATTGAGGCGACGGGTCAGTTTCGTCAGCTTGATCAATTACAAGCCTATTTTGATCAAGGAGTTAAAAAAGTCATTGTTGCCGCCCCTGTAGAAGGTGCATTGAATATTGTTTATGGTGTTAATGATGATTTATATAATCCTCAACAGCATCATTTACTCACAGCAGCATCCTGTACCACAAATTGCCTAGCTCCTGTAATTAAAGTCTTGCATGAAAAAGTAGGCATTGATCATGGCTGTATGACCACCATCCACGACATCACGAATACGCAAACGATTATTGATAAAGGGCATAAAGATTTACGTCGTGCCAGAGCTTGTGGACAATCCTTAATACCTACAACATCAGGTTCGGCTAAAGCCATTATTCAGATTTTCCCTGAGCTAAAAGGTAAATTAAATGGCATGGCGGTACGTGTTCCGCTATTAAATGCATCATTGACTGATTTGGTGATTGAAACATCAAGGACAGTGACAAAAGAAGAAATCAACGCTTATCTGAAAGAAGCGGCAGAAGGTGAATTACAAGGAATTTTGGGCTATGAAGATCGTCCACTGGTTTCTGTCGATTATAAAGACGACCCACGTTCTGGCATTGTCGATGGACTGTCAACCATGGTAGTCGATGGAACGCAACTGAAAGTCTTAATCTGGTATGACAATGAATGGGGCTATGTCAACCGTATGATGGAACTGGCTGATAAAGTCGCTCATAAAATGGCTCATCAGGCGTAAAGACACAATGACATCTGCGCTAAAAAATTACCTTGTCGTTACGTTTGGCTATTGGGCTTTTACACTAACCGATGGCGCAATTCGTATGTTGGTGGTGTTGTACTTCCACCTATTAGGCTACTCCCCCTTTGAAGTGGCAATGCTATTTTTATTCTATGAATTCTTTGGCATCGTGACTAATTTGGTCGGTGGCTGGATGGCGGCACGACTTGGATTGAATGTAACCATGCATCTAGGGATGGCATTACAGGTCATTGCTTTGCTGATGCTAAGTGTACCAGATTCTTGGTTATCGGTCGCTTATGTGATGTTGGCACAAGCATTTTCAGGCATTGCAAAAGATCTAAACAAAATGTCTGCTAAAGCCAGCGTTAAAACACTGCTGCCATCCGATAAGAAGAAGGCAGAGGATCATAACAAGGCAGAATCAACTTTATTCAAATGGGTTGCGATACTGACAGGTTCTAAAAATGCACTGAAAGGAATCGGTTTTTTTCTTGGGGCATTATTGCTTGAACACATAGGTTTTCGCTCTGCATTAGAAGTATTAGCAGCTGGATTGTTCATTGTGTTAATCACCACATGGTTTTTATTGCCCAATGAAATAGGTAAAGCAAAATCCAAACCTAAATTCACACAGGTTTTTTCCAATATTGCTGCCATTAACTGGCTATCTGCGGCGAGATTCTTTTTATTTGGCTCGCGTGATGTCTGGTTTGTGGTTGCGCTACCTGTATTTTTTTATGAAGTGTTGCATTGGGATTTTATGAAAATTGGTGGCTTTATGGCACTGTGGGTTATTGGCTACGGAATGGTTCAAGCTAGCGCACCAGCGATTCTAAAAGGGCATCAGCCAACAGGGCGTACCGCCTTATGGCTAGCATTTGCATTATCATCAATTCCCGCAGGTCTTGCATTAGCAACATATTCCGAGTGGGATATCACAGGGGTGGTTGTGATTGGACTCATGCTATTTGGTGTTATTTTTGCCATTAATTCAGCAGTGCATTCTTACTTAATCCTAGCATATTCAGATAATGATAAAGTGTCCATGAATGTGGGATTTTATTATATGGCAAATGCAGGTGGTCGATTAACAGGTACGGTGTTATCTGGCTTAGTCTATCAAACAGTAGGCTTAGTAGGTTGTCTGTGGGTTTCTAGTTTTTTTATTCTATTAACGATAATTCTGTCATACAAATTACCAGATCAATAGTCCATTTATTACATAAGGCAGTTCCAAGCAATCATTTTACTAATCTGATTTACCTTTTGTTCCTGTTTGAATAGCATAAACCTGAACTGATAAGCAAAATCTCCTATAGGACAAATAAGACCGCTTAGCACTAATTTTCTTCATTTTGATTTCCTCTTACATAGACTGAATAGCTTCTCTAAATATTTAATAATTTATTGCTTCGGGCAAAAATAAATAGGAAATAAGTTATGTACAGTCCCATCAAACTTTCTGTTTCAAGTATCCTCTTAGCAGGGATAATGACAGGTTGTAGTCAGCAGCAAATACAAGCAGATAGTATAAATGGTAGTTTACAGGGAGCTTCTCAAATAAGTGGTGAGTCCTATACCCTTAAAGCGATTCATAACAGTCGTATTAAGAAGAAAGTTAGCACGATCAAAAAAAAGAAGAAAAAGAAGAAAAAGAAGAAAAAGAAGAAGAAATCAGCACGAAATCTAAAGAAAAATATTGGTTTTCCTCCTGCCAAGCCCGGTCAATGTTATGCAAAAGTAAAAAAAGCAGCGAGTTATAAAACCTTAACAAAAAGAATCTTAGTAAAAAAAGCAAGCGTTAAACGAGTGTTTGTACGTAGTGCTCAATATCAATGGCTTAATAGAAGGGTATTAGTAAAACCTGCTAGTTACACTCAACGTGTTATTCCTGCGGTTTATAAAACAATAACAAAACGGGTAATGATAAAACCTGGTTATCTTAAGTGGAAAAAAGGCAAAGGGTTAATTACAAGAATTGACAATACAACGGGGGAGATTCTTTGCCGAGTAAAAGTCCCTGCTGTTTATAAAAAAGTGCATCGAAAAGTGTTGGTGCGGGCAGCAAAAATAATAAAGATACCACGCCCTGCTGTTTATAAAACGGTTAAAAATAAAAGGCTTATTTCTCCTGCTCAGTATAAGACGGTACGAACTCCAGCGCGTTATAAAACAAAGAGATATCGTGTGAAAACAGCTTCTGCTAAATATGTTTGGCGACAAGTCATCTGTGAAACCAATGTTGCTAAAAATCATAAAAAAAGAAAGCATTATAAAAAGGCATATAAGGCAAAAATCCATCGGGCTAAAGCGACTGCAAGAAAATATCCTAAACAGCAACGAAGAATACGGGCTAAATCCAATAATCGTCAATATTTAGCTCAGAAAAGAAACAATATTAGAAAAGCATCTTATGCAAGGAAAATGGCATCCCCTCATAGAGTTAGGGTGACAACTTCCGAGCCAAGATTGCTTAGAACAACAAATCTTGTACCCAAACCTAAGGCGCACTTACATCAAGCTCCAATGGTTAGAAAAGTGCATAAATCGAATCAGCCAAAAGTTCGTTTAACCAAGGCTAATGCTATTTTTCGTATCCAAACGGCATTATCTGAGCGAGGTTTTAAATTAGGGAAAATTGATGGTAAATTGGGTCCTGCGACGGTAGCGGCATTAACAGCTTTCCAGCGTCAAAATGGTCTTACCACAGGAAAACTAAATCGTGCAACACTGCAAGCACTTGATTTAATCTAAAGGTTGCTACTTTACTTTAGTTATGCCTAATTTTACTTGCTGAACCTTGAAGTTAATAATCAAGCTTTAGCTTGTTTGGTTCGCACAAGCTAAAGCTTGAACTCCTTATATTTGGAAATGATTTATCTGAAAAACTATAAGACTTTTTGGAATCTCACAATTTAGGCTTCTATGTCTTTAGAGAGTGTGCAAGTATTTTTATTTGTTCTATAAACACTTGCACGGTCTCTTTAGCTTAGGGGGGGGTGACTATTATTGTTTTCAACGTTAGCGGAGTCTGCTTTATCAAATAAAGATTCCTCCTCTGTTTTAGTGATTTTGGGTTTTTCTTCTGCTTTTGATGCCTTTTCTGTGGGTGTTTCTGCTGGATTTAACTCAAACCCCATGTCTTTTTGTAGACCTGCTGTGAGATCTTTAATTCCTGCACCTGATAGACCCACTTCTTTCAGTAGATTTTCTACCATTGGTGCTTGAGCTTTATAGCGTAGGGCGCTATCAACGACTTGATCGGCGAGACTTCCACTACCTCCGTTAGAACCACCATTGCCACTACCCGCTCCGCCAGTGAGGTGAGACATGCCATCAATTTGCATGATTTTAATGCCTTCGATATTTTCAATCGGTTTAACACTTTGCTTGATAATATCAGGTAACTGCTGAACAATTTTCTCTTTCACCTGCATTGAGATTTGTTCATCAGAAAGGATATTTGATGCTTCATTAATGGCTAGTTTACCCGCTGCATCAACTTCATAACGTATTCTAACAGCATCTGCATTTAATTTATCGGCATCTGCTTGAGCTTTTGCGAATATCTTTGTTCTTTCTGCTTCACGAGAGGCGCTAATGATTTCAACATCTTTATTTCTTTGTGCCATTGTAATTTCTTTGGCAGTTATAATTTCCTCCTTTTTAGCGACTTCTTTAGCTTGTGCTTCATAAGTTTCTATCCATGCCTCAGCCGTTGCTTTATGTGCGTTTGCAACTGCAATACTTTCTTGCATTTTTGCTTCTTCTTTTTGACGGTCTTTATCAAGCTCAGCTCTTGTAATTGCCAATTCTTGTGCTTGTTCTGCAAATACCTTTTCTTCATCCAATTTGAGTTGTTGTTTACGTGCCGCAACATCGCTTTCTTTAACAGCGATCTCTTTCTCATTTTTAACACGATTTTGCTCGCGTTGATTTTCTGCAACTTTAGTCTCAACAAAGGTAATACCTTCAACATCTAGTGCATTATTTCGATCAAAATACTCAAGATCAGTTTGTTGAACTTTTGCTAATGCAACGGCCTCTAGCTGTAAACCGAAGCGTCTAATATCAATACCTAATGCTTCCTCGACAATAGCATTGACTTGCTCATTGTCATCATGCAATCCTTGAATATCCATTTTAGCTGTTGCTTCACGTAATGCTTCGGCACAGGATGCTTCTAATTGCTCTTGTAATTCTTCAATATTGACTGTTTTCTCACCTAAAGTTTGACCTGCAAGTGAAATTGCCCTTGGCTCAGGTGTTACTCGAATAGAGAACTCAGCAATTAGATCAACTCGTAATTTATTTTTAGTAATATAGGCTTCGTGTTTCTCTCTTTTGACAATGAGTTTAATCACATTCATATTGATAATTAATGCGTCATGTAAGACTGGAAAAATAAAACCACCACTATCCATAATGATTTTTTCCCCACCAAATCCTGTGCGAATAATGGAAATTTCTTTGGTTGCACGTTCGAAAAAGAGTAAAAAGAGCGTGGCTGCGATAAGACCAATGACGGCAAAAATTCCGATAATCCATAAGATAGAGCTAAGTTCCATGAGTGTTTCCTCGTTGCTAATGATACAAAATAATTTATTTGTTTTGCTGTAATAAACAGTAGACCAATTAAAACATAATAACTAGCCCCCTATCGTAAATATTGCTAAATAAGGCTG
>WGBH01000345.1 GCA_015494435.1 Thiotrichaceae bacterium
CAACAAGAGGGTAGATTGCATCCTTGTGAAAATATGATTGCTCTTTATTTCCAATTAGCGAATAAGGGGCGAGCTGTTGATGGATGGATAGCTGATGTAATTCGCTGGACATGGCGGATTAAATTACATTTACGTT
The DNA here is from genome assembly GCA_015494435.1 of Thiotrichaceae bacterium. Classification (GTDB taxonomy): domain Bacteria; phylum Pseudomonadota; class Gammaproteobacteria; order Thiotrichales; family Thiotrichaceae; genus JAGLBW01. The sequence goes on from WGBH01000345.1 coordinate 137, forward strand.
TGGAAACGGAGTTATTGACTAAGCTACGCCAACGAGCAGAGGAAGAGGCTATTTATGTTTTTGGCAAAAATATAAAAGATCTATTATTAGCTGCTCCCGCAGGGCAACGTATCACCATTGGGCTAGATCCAGGTCTGCGTACAGGCGTAAAAATTGCAGTGATTAGTAGTACGGGGCAATATTTAGATTCAACCACTATTTATCCACACGCACCAAGAAACCAATGGGATCAATCCATTACCAAGCTCGCTAAATTAGCGACTCAATATAAAGTTGAATTACTTGCTATTGGGAATGGCACTGCTTCACGAGAAACTGACAAACTTTGCGCGGATTTAATCAAACGCCATCCTGAATTGAAATTACATAAGGTCATGGTTAGTGAAGCAGGTGCATCGGTTTATTCCGCTTCTGAATTAGCGTCAAAAGAATTCCCTGATTTGGATGTAACGATTCGTGGGGCAATTTCTATTGCACGACGCTTACAAGACCCATTAGCAGAACTGGTTAAAATAGAAGCTAAGGCAATTGGAGTGGGTCAATACCAGCATGATGTGAGCCAAGTTCAACTGGCTAAAAATTTAGACACGGTGGTTGAAGATTGTGTTAATAGTGTCGGTGTTGAAGTCAATACAGCCTCCTCTGCCCTTTTGCGACGCGTAGCGGGGTTAAATCAAACGATTGCCGATAATATCGTTGCACTGCGAAATGAGAAAGGGCGTTTTAATAGTCGCAAAGAGTTAAAAAAAGTGCCTCGCCTTGGCCCCAAAGCATTTGAGCAAGCAGCTGGATTTTTGCGTATTCATCAAGGTGATAATCCACTGGATGCTTCTGCAGTGCATCCTGAGTCTTACAGTGTAGTGAGTAAAATTGCTGCTGCCAATGATAGGGATATTGGACAGTTGATTGGTAATAGCAAGGTATTAAAAAACCTTAACCCTGCTGATTACACCAATGAAAAATTTGGACTACCTACTATCATCGATATTATTAGTGAGCTAGATAAACCAGGGCGCGATCCACGTCCCGCCTTTAAAACCGCCAGCTTTAAAGACGGTATAGAAAAAATATCTGACTTAAAAGAAAATATGATCTTAGAAGGAACAGTGACTAATGTGACTAATTTTGGTGCTTTTGTTGATATTGGTGTACATCAAGACGGTCTGGTTCATATCTCCGCACTGGCAGATCATTTTGTAAAAGATCCGCATCAAGTGATTAAAACAGGTCAAATTGTTAAAGTTAAAGTGATTCAGATTGATCTTGCGCGTAAACGTATTGCACTGAGTATGCGACTGACTGACTCTACCCAGAAAAAAGAAAAATCCCCCACAAGACAATCACAAGCAAATCAACACACTCAAAATACAGCCCCTATTAATAACGCCTTTGCAGCTGCTTTTGCAAAGGCCAAAGGTAAATCGTAATGAATAAACATTCCCAAATTAAATTGCTAATAACAGGTGGGACTATTGATAAATGTTATAATGAATTAACGGGTGAATTGTATTTTACCCAATCCCATCTTCCTGAAATGCTAAAACAAGGGCATTGCAATACGCATATTATCCTTGAAACATTAATGCTTAAAGATAGTTTAGAGATGACAAAAATAGATAGAGACGTTATTTTACACGCCTGTCAACAAAGTACCCAATCTCTGATTATTATTACACATGGTACTGATACCATGACTCTTACTGCTAAGCATTTGGCAATGAAAATAAAAGATAAAACCATTGTGCTGTTAGGCGCAATGGTTCCTTATGTCTTTAAGCAATCTGATAGCCTGTTTAATCTAGGCAGTGCAATTACAGCGGTTCAATGCCTATCAGCTGGGGTTTATATCACCATGAATGGCAAAGTATTTCCTTGGGATCAAGTGGTTAAAAATAAGCAACAAGGCATGTTTGTTAGCGTGTAATTAATACCCTTTTGCAAGATTTTGTCGTCTTCCGCCCCAAAAAACCCATTTAATCAAGCTATCATGACTTTTTCTAGCACGCCGAGAGGCCTTAGGATCATTATGGAGAATAGAGACTAGATAGGTTTTGCCATCGGCAGCTTGAACATAACCTGCAACCCCACGTACATTTCGCAGTGTACCTGTTTTAAAAAAGCCACGCCCCTTAACCGCGCTAGAACGTAAGCGTCTTCTCATAGTGCCATCGACACCTGCTATAGAAAGCGACTGCATAAAAATATTTCGATAAGGACTACGATACGCATCCATTAATAAATCTGAGATATGCTTAACGCTAATGCGTGCATGACGACTTAGCCCTGAGCCATTTTCAATGCGTAATTCAGGAAAATGTAAACCTCTTTTATTCAAGAAATCACCAATAGCTTCTGCCCCTTTGCGTGGAGTACCAGGTGCGCCATAACGTTTTGCACCAATTGCTAACATTAATTGACGCGCCATGACATTATTACTATGTTTACCCAATTCAGGCAGTATTTCTGTCAATGTTCGAGAATAAAAACTTGCTAGCTTTCTCGCATGTCTTGGTGTCGCACCTTTAGCAAATTTCACATTGATTGTCCCACCAAGTTCTTTATGCCAGATAGTATGAATAGCGCCGTATAATGTATTAGCAGGATTCATTAGGACACGAGAATAACGACGTGTACCACAACGAGAAGAGAAAGTGCCTCTAAAGATTGCAGTCACTCCATCGCCTCGTCTAGAAATAGCAATTCTTGGGCGACAACCACGACGCACCTTACGCATCTTATTGACTACTTTCAAATGATAAGCAGGTGTTACCGTCCTTACCGATACCCGCTTGCCTTTAGCACTCACCGCAAAAGTGGTCATACGCTCATTATACAATAAGGCATCTGGCTGTGCGTTATAAGCAGAATAAGGTTTACCATCAAAGGCTCCAGGGTTTAAATGTAAGGTATTAAAATAACTATTATCAAACACTAAGCGTCCTCGAATGCTATAAATACCACGGCGACGTAATTGACTTAATAAATTGCGTAAATCATCCGTGCCAAAATCAGGCGCTCCATACCCTTTAAGATAAAGATCACCTATCAAACGTCCTGATTGAATGCGACCTGTAGTATAAATATCCACTGGCCAACGATAATTAGGTCCCAAAACACCCAGAGCAACATACGCTGTTACCAACTTCATCACCGATGCAGGTGAACGTGGTTGATTTTCTTTATAAGCCAATAAAGGACGTGGAGAACCCACTGCTCGCACATAAACACTCATCCCTTGAGGAGAAATTTTTGATCGATTAAGAAGACTGCGTATTTCAGTGGGTAAATTATTATAGATTGGCGCTTGTTCTGCATTGACTGATGGAATAACTCCAATCAGCAATAACATGAGTGAAATCAAAAATACCTTAATTTTGTAAAAATTCATTGTGTTACTCCCCTTAATCATCATCTTGCCATAAGATTAACCAAATAATAGGTTATTAGCAAATCTTATTGTGTTTAAATATTATATTTATAATTGTTTTTTTTATTTACCAGCAAAGAATACACCTAACCCACTGATACAGAGGCTGAACACCCGCTATCTTTTGATTATTTATTATACTGTTATCTAATACTATCCAGATA
>WGBH01000346.1 GCA_015494435.1 Thiotrichaceae bacterium
AATTTAAATGATATTGTCGTTTTTTCGTGGGGCGTTTCGACAGCCTAGTACCAAGCTAAAAATAGCAGCCTCATGTTTCTCTATTTATGCTTACGAAGCGCTTAAAGGCGAATTAGAAAAAATTGATTCATTAGAATTTATTTTTACAGAACCTACTTTTACTCCTTCAAAAGTTACAGGCAAAGCCCAAAAAGAACGCCGAGAGTTCCACATTCCGAAACAGGAAAGAGAACGTAGCTTTTACGGAAGTAACTTTGAAATAGAGCTAAAAAATAAACTCACTCAAAAAGCAATAGCAAAAGAGTGTGCAGATTGGATAAAACGAAAAGCTGTCTTTAAATCTAATAATGGCACAGCACCCATGCAACAGTTCGCGTGCCTAAATAATAAAGATAATAGCTCTGCGGTATACCAACCTTTGCAAGGTTTTACTGCTGTAGATTTGGGGTATCAAAAAGGTGATGCTGTTTCAAATTATGTAACAAAGTTTGATGAACCAGCCACAACAGAAACATTTATTAATCTCTTTGATGAAATCTGGAAAGACGAGGATAAACTTGAAGATGTAACAACACGCCTGTCAGATCATATAGCCACAATTTATAAAGAAAACTCACCTGAAAAAATTTACTTCATCATGCTCTACAATATCTTCAATGAGTTTCTTGAAGACATAAATGAAGACCTACTACCCAATGATTTAACGGGCTATCAAAATAGTCTAATCTGGAATAAGCTTTATAATTTTCAAAGTGATGCGGCGACAGGCCTGATTAATAAACTTGAAACCTACAATGGTTGTATTCTTGCTGATAGTGTCGGTTTAGGTAAAACATTCACCGCTTTAGCTGTGATTAAATACTATGAGCTACGCAATAAATCAGTGCTTGTTCTATGTCCTAAAAAATTGGCAGATAACTGGTTAAACTACAATCAAAATTTAACCACCAATATTTTTATAAAAGACCGTTTTAACTACGATGTACTCTGCCATACAGACTTACAACGAACCAGTGGCGAGTCCTTTGGCATACCGCTAAACCGCATTAACTGGGGAAACTATGATTTGGTCGTTATTGACGAATCTCATAATTTTCGTAACAACGATGCCTACAAGGACAAAGAGACCCGTTATCAAAAGCTCATGAATCAGGTGATAAAAGCAGGCGTTAAGACAAAAGTATTAATGCTCTCGGCAACACCCGTAAATAACCGCTTTATGGATCTACGCAACCAGTTAGCATTAGCTTATGAAGGTGACTCTCAAAATCTTAATAAAAAACTAAACACAGGCCGAAGTATTGATGAAATATTTAAACGAGCCCAAAAAGTTTTTAACGACTGGTCAAACCTAGCACCAGAGGATAGAACGGCCAGTTCAATTTTGAACAAACTGGATTTTGACTTTTTTGAACTACTAGACAGCGTCACTATTGCCAGGTCACGCAAGCATATAGAAACATTTTACGATACAACAGAAGTTGGAAGTTTTCCTGAACGTCTCAAACCATTTTCCTATCACTGTGCATTAACCCAACGAACAGATGTCATTGGTTTTAACGATATTTTTAAGGAACTATCTCATCTAAATTTATCAGTTTATGCCCCCATTGGTTACATACTTCCAAGTAGATTAAAAAAATATGAAGACCAGTATGACACCAAAGTAAAAGGTGGAAAGCTGAAGCAAGCGGATCGAGAAAAAAGCCTAAAATCGCTAATGATCACCAATCTGTTAAAGCGATTAGAAAGCTCAATAGCATCATTTAGATTAACTTTACAGACACTGCAAACAAAACATCAAAATTTATTAAAAAAGATTCACAACTATAATAAAAAAGGTTTTGATTCAAGCATAAACGAGATTTCTTCCTTGTTAGAAAATATCGAACAAGATGCAGACGAAGTTCTAGAACTAACTTTGGACGAGGAAGATGTGATTGAAGGTAAAGTACAAATCAAGTTAGAAGATATGGATCTACAATCTTGGGAGAATGATTTAAGTGCTGATCTTGTCATTATTGAAGCATTACTGTCAGAAATGCAAAAAATAACCCCCGAAGATGATACAAAACTACAACATATTAAGGCACAGATAGAAAACAAACTATCCTCACCCATTAACCCAAGCAATAAAAAAATTATTATTTTTACTGCTTTCGCTGATACTGCCAATTATCTCTATGACAATTTATCAAACTATTTTTTAACAGAACAACACCTTCATACAGGATTAGTTACGGGGAGTAACAACCCTAAAACTACCCTTAAAAATAGCTATGACTTTCAAGGAGTTCTCACTTTATTTTCACCCAACTCAAAAGAAAAAGAGGCGATTTTCCCTAATGATCCATCAGAAATTGACATTTTAATCGGCACAGACTGTATTTCTGAAGGTCAAAATCTGCAAGACTGCGACACACTCATTAACTACGATATTCACTGGAACCCCGTTCGCATCATTCAACGCTTTGGTCGAATAGACAGAATTGGCTCAAAAAATGAACGTATACAATTAATTAACTATTGGCCTGATATAAGCCTAGATGAATATATCAATCTAAAAGAACGTGTTGAAAACCGCATGATTATTGCCGATGTAACAGCAACAGGAGATGATAATGTCCTAAGCGCCAAAGCCAATGACATAGCCTATCGCAAAGAGCAACTACGCAAGCTACAAGATGAAGTCATAGAAATGGAAGATGTTAAAACAGGTGTTTCCATAACTGACCTTGGCTTAAATGACTTCCGCATGGACTTGCTCAATTACACCAAAGAAAACGGTGATATGGCTAATGTTCCCAGTGGAATGCACGCCGTAGTACCCGCAAATCCAGAAAAAGGACTAGAGGCAGGTGTTATTTTTACACTGCGAAACCGTAACCATGGCGTAAATATAAACCAGCAAAATCGTCTGCACCCTTACTATCTGGTTTACATTGGAAAAGATGGCAACATCATAACCAACCATACCCAAGTTAAGCGCATACTCGATACCGTGCGTAGTGCCTGTAAAGGACAAAGTGAACCCGTTAAACACATATGCCAGATATTTAACCAAAATACCCAAGATGGGCGTAATATGGATGAATATTCGCAACTACTCGATCAAGCCATAGCCTCAATGATTGAAGTGAAAGAAGAAGGCGATATAGACAGCCTCTTCACCAGCGATAAAACCACGGCTTTGGTTGATACCATTAAAGGATTGGATGATTTTGAATTGATCAGTTTTTTGGTTATACAAGAATGAGATTTTTTACCACGAAACACACTAAATACACGAAATGAGTGATACCGTTAATTTGCTTTATAAGGATGAGGTCTATTCCATTCAAGGAGCAATCTTTACTGTTTATAGTGAAATGGGATGTGGCTTTTTAGAGTCTGTCTATCAAGAGTGCATGGAACAAGAATTACATGACAGAGGTATTCCTTTTATATCACAACAAGAATTAAACCTTGTTTATAAAGGGAAGCCATTACAACAATCTTATAAACCTGATTTGATATGCTATAGAAAAATAATTGTTGAGCTTAAAGCAGTAAAACATATAGCACCTGAGCATGAAGCACAGCTACACAATTACTTAAAAGCATCTGGGCTGCGCCTTGGGTTATTAGTAAACTTTGGACACTACCCCAAAGTAGAAATTAAGCGGATTATTCTATGATCCCAAAAAGCTTATTAACCACAAAAGACCAAGCATTCATTTGTTTTTTTCGTGTATTTAGTGTGTTTCGTGGTTTAAATTAGTGGTTAAAAAAATGACTAGCACACTATTCAAATATCCTAAGCAAAGCGAATTCAATCGCATTGTCGCCAAAGAAAAAATCTATCAATATGCCAAGCCCACCCCTGCCATAAAAGCACGATTTAAAGAGCAGGTTGAACGCATCAAGTGGCAATATAAACTATCACCAGAAACCATAAACCTGCCTGTAAAACACGGCATTAAAGAAATTCAGGTTTTTCGCCTGTCTTTAAAAACAAAAGCACTGCATGAAAGCGTGTTACGCACGATTGATAAAGGCATTAACTTCCCAATCATCTTTCAACTTACCTATAAAAATCAGATCAAAACAACAATGGCATACAAACGCCCCAGTGATAATGACAAGCATCGCTGGGTTGTTGACAGTTATTTTGAAAGTGAATGGATGGTAATAGAGAGTGAACGTAGCGCCTTGCCTGTAGCGGTAAACCTAGCCAGTTTATATGAACAAATCTTGCGCCAGTTTTTACCCGTACCAGCACGAACAGAAGAAACACTAAAAGACCATATTGAGAGAGTCAATTTAATTAGAACAAAAGAAAAAGAATTGGGTAAACTTCAAAGCCGAATAAATAAAGAAAAACAGTTTAATCGCAAAGTAGAGTTAAATAAGCAGATTCGTTCAATTAAAGTGGAAATTGAGAAATACCAATAACAACTTCTCAAAATTAACGATTTATGAGAAGATAAACCTGATTTCAAGCAATAATAGGGATTTTTGAGCAGATGGAACTACTTTCACCAAGCAATTTAAGCCCACAAACTATTAATACTGATACGCCTACGATTCTAAAAGCACTCATTCCTGCCCATCGCCAATTAGCAGAACTCAAAGGCGTTGTGAAAAGTATTCCCAATGAAAATATTTTACTGTCTACGCTTACCCTGCAAGAAGCAAAAGATAGCTCCGAGATAGAAAACATTATCACCACGCAAGATGCACTGTATAAACATACTTTACAAACAGACTTGGGCAACCTCGCCACCAAAGAAGTTAGCAACTATTCATCAAGTTTACGTGTTGGCTATGAGGCAGTTAAAGCAACAGGCTTGCTCACACTTAACACACTACTTGAAATTCAGGCAACATTAGAAAACAATCAAGCAGGTTTTAGAAAGGTAACAGGAACCGTCTTAAAAAATGAACAAACAGGTGAAGTTGTTTATACACCGCCAGAACCCCAAAATATTCCACTCTTAATGGATAATCTGGAACAATTCATTAATCAAGATTCTTATAAAGATCAGCAAAACTCAGATATTGACCCATTGGTACAAATGGCAATTATTCACCATCAATTTGAAAGTATTCACCCCTTTTACGACGGTAATGGCAGAACAGGACGAATTATCAATATACTTTATTTGATTAAAGTCGGCTTGCTAGACTCTCCCGTTTTGTATCTCAGTCGCTATATCAACCAGAGTAAAACAGAATATTATCGTTTGCTTCAAGAAACCAGAGACACTCAACATTGGGAAAACTGGATACTTTATATGCTTAAAGGTGTTGAGCAAACTGCCGCACACACCATTCGCCTGATTGAAGCGATTAAACAACTATTGCAAAAACAAAAACATGAAATACGTGACAATTTCAAATTTTACAGTCAGGATTTAATTAATAATATTTTTTATCATCCCTATACCAAAGTATATTTTCTAGAATGCGATATGAAAGTATCGCGTGCAACAGCAACCCGCTATTTAGATGCACTGGCAAAGCACGGCATTTTAGAAAAACACAAACTGGGGCGAGAAAATTATTACCTGAATAAAGAACTGGTGGATTTATTGTTTAATATACCCGCTATTCGATAAAATAGATTAAAACCACGGAACACACAGAATACACGGAAGAAAAAAATGAGCAAACCTTTCCGTGTTGTTCCGTGTATTCCGTGGTAAAAAAAGAGAAAAACTATGGATAAGCTAAATATGAAAAGCCCTGATTTTACAGAGCAGAATATAGAAAAGCTGGCAGAGCTTTTTCCTAACTGCGTCACCGAGGTTAAAGAAACCACGAAAGACACGAAAGGACACGAAAAAAAGCAAACAAAGTTAGCCATAGACTTTGACCTTCTCAAGCAGGAGCTTTCTAATAATATTGTTGACGGGCAACGTGAGCGTTATCAACTTAACTGGCCGGGTAAACGTGAGGCTTTATTAACCGCCAATACACCCATTACTAAAACACTGCGCCCCTGCCGTGAAGAAAGCGTTGATTTTGACACCACTGAAAACCTGTTTATTGAAGGCGATAATCTGGATGCCTTAAAACTCTTGCAAGAAACGTATCTGGGCAAGGTGAAAATGATTTATATCGACCCACCTTATAACACGGGTAAAGACTTTGTTTATTCGGATAACTTCACGGCAGATAAAGAGGACTATGATCTGGCAAGTGAACAAAAGGATGAAGA
>WGBH01000347.1 GCA_015494435.1 Thiotrichaceae bacterium
GCATTCATCTTATCTAAAGCATAAATTTCACTGACTCCATGCCATACTTTGCGATCATCTAATAGAACTGCATCGCCTAATGTTTTAAGAATACCAGTAAATTGAAGTTTTTTATCAGCATCATAAATATGGCTCTCTCCGCCTGTGATATTATTACGCTCTAACAACATAATCAAAATAAAATCAGCCCCGTCTCGATGAACACCCTCAGGCGTTGGTTTTCCTACTTCTTTATTATTGGCTTCAATGCGAAACTGATGCGCTTGAATGCGCCAACTTTTTTCTTGATTTAGACTGATATAGTCAGCACACCAGTTAATAATATCAGGGAGAATGGGATTCTCAAGGGTACTATTTTCAAATGGTTCAAAGGTACGGTAAATACCCCCGTTCATGGCATTACGATAGGTGCTTTGATAATGGGGTTCTTGAGGTAATAAGGTTAATTTCCCTGTATTTGTTTGCTCATCCGCTTGCCAAGTAAAGACTGAGTAACGTCGATAGCGATAATGCCCACCATCATTCAAAAAATTATCAGCAGGTAAATTTCCCCAGCTGTGTTTAAAATGTGCGAGTTGTGTTGGGCGTTTTTTTAAGACATCGAGCCATAAAGGATTGCTCTTACTACTAGAGTCTAAAATGCTAAACCCTTGCGTATCAAGCTCCTTATGAATTTTTTTTAAAGTTTCACTCTTAGAAGACTTAAAAGCAAAGGATTCATTTCCTGTTGGCTTTATCAACTTGTTAGGAGATTTCATAATATTAGGACACTCTAAGAAATATGTTTAGGAACTTCCTTATTCCTCAGTATGCCCGATTAGATAATAAAATACCCATTAATCTTGCTGATCCAAACGCTCAATCTGTAGAAATATACGGCATAGAACAAACTTCTTTTGACACATTAATCATTGAATCAAAAAAGAATATAAGATATTTACAAAACCTAAATAGGATTCTATTTAAGCTAAAAGAAACTTTCTTAAAATGCTCGTGTAACCCTGATCACATCACTTAGTTCGCTTAAACCACAGATAATTTCTTTTAAACGCTTAGTATTTTTTACTTGTAGCATAAAGTACATTTCTTTGACTTGACTATCACCCGTAATGGATAAGTCTTCAATATTGACTTTCATTTTCTTGAGTAAAGTGGTGATATTAAAAAGTACACCGCAATGATTATTGGCTGATATTTTTATTGGTGTGAGAAAGAACTCTTCCGTTTTTTCTTCCCATGCAAGGCTGAAAGTATTTTCATGTGACATGGGTAAACGAGGGCAAGCAACGCGATGAACAGCCAAGCCAACATCAGGGTCTAGCATTGCTAGCAGTGTATCGCCTGGAATAGGATGACAACAAGGTTGTAACTGTAGCGCTAAACCTTCAGTGCTTTTGATAATGAGGGCTTTATTGTCGTCTTTTTTGGGAAGAAGATCACCCGTCCGGTTGAGTAAGCGACGACTAACTAATTTTGAACATTGGTTTCCTTTGGCAATTTCATAAAACAGGTCTTTTTTAGTCTCAAGAGATAAAATATGAAGTGTTTTTTTCCATTGTGTCGTGGAAATATCATTCATATTGCAGTGCAATGTCTTGAGCGCTGCTGTTAGCAGACGTTGCCCCATTTGTTGAAAGTCTTCTTTTTTAGTGCTTTTAATCCAATAGCGAATAGCAGAGCGTGCTTTTCCTGTTACCACATAATTGAGCCAAGCGGGTTGAGGGGTGGCGGTTTTATCGGTAATAATTTCTACTGTCGCACCGTTATAAAGTCGAGAGTTTAACGGAACACGTCGTTCATCCACATAGGCGCCAAGGCAAGTATGCCCAACTTCGGAATGGATTGCATAGGCAAAATCAACAGGTGTTGCTTTACTTGGGAGTATTTTGGTATCACCTTTGGGAGTAGAGACATAAATTTCATTAAGAAATAAGTCTGATTTTATATCTTCTAAAAATTCCTCATCGGTTCCGTGTGTGTTTTGAATATCTTCAACCTGGGTTAACCAACGATCAAGATGCTTTTGTAGGTCTTGAACCTGCTCTTTCATTTCAGGAAAGCGCCAATGGGCGGTAATGCCATATTGAGCAAGATAATGCATTTGGCGACTTTGAATCAGAACACGAATGAGTTGACGATGCGGGGTAGTGACAATAGTCTCTATTGCTTGAAATCCATAGACTTTAGGGGTGGCAATAAAATCTTTAAAAGTACCTACTTTGGGTCGATACAAACGATGAATAATGCCCAAAGTGTGATAACAATTCATTTCATCATCAACAAGAATACGAATTTGTAACGGTTCATTGTATTGATTGATGTATTTCTTGCCTTTTCTTGCTTTAATGCGCTGATAGAGTCGGTAGAGGTTTTTTTTCCACTCAGGTAGTTCTGCATTAATTCCATTCTCTACAAGGGCGGCAATGATCTCATTACGAATTTTAAGATGGGTTTCAAAATGCTCTGTATTATAAGCCTGCATCATCTTTTGCAATGTTTTAAAACGCCAAGGATGTAAATGCTCAAAGGCAGTCGATTGTAAATCAGTACGCATTGCATTCATACCCATACGACGTGCTAGAGGTACATGAATACTTAATGTTTCCAAAGAAATGCGACGCTGTTTATGACGTGGCATAGCACCTAAAGTTTTTATATTATGTTGACGGTCAGCAAGCTTAATTAATACCACCCGAAAATCTTGCGTCATTGCAACCATCATTTTATGAAAACTTGCAGCTGCAGCACTTTCCCTATCAGTAAATTCACCGCCTGCAAGTTTAGTCACACCATCGACTAGATCCGCCGTTTTTTGTCCAAAACGTTGGATAATTTCCTCTTTACTATGTTCAGTGTCCTCAATCACATCGTGCAATAGAGCTGCGCAAATAGTGTCCGCATCCATGTGCATATGCACAAGTGTATATGCAACGGTTAATGGATGAAAAATATAAGGTTCACCTGATTTTCGTATAACACCATCATGCGCATTTGCCGCAAACAAGTAGGCATCATAAATACGCTGTCTATCAGCTAAGGGTAAATATCTTTCAATAACCTCACATAGATGAGTTATTCTCAGTGTTTCAGCGAAAGGTTTTTTAATATTCCTCAGATGATTTTTATTATACAGATAGGGAACATAAGGTTCAGTCATAGTAGTGTTTAGAGATGATTTAAAAATGTAGTTAGGATGTTGTAAACCAGATCATTCAATTGCCTCAGTTACTTCTTCATTGATTGCATCCGCTTCTCGTTGTGCAGCAACTGATTCAGGAGTGATGTTTTGAGCTAATTCACGTAATGCAATCACGGTCGGCTTATCTCCATCTTCATCGACTAAAGGCTGCGCTCCTTGCTCAATAGCACGTGCACGCTTAGAAGCTTTTAATACTAAATTATAATTTGTGTCTACATATTCAAGACAATCTTGGGTCGTTACTCTTGCCATTTTACTTCCTCTGTTTCGATTTAATTGATTGTTTTTTATTCATGTTTTTTGGGAATTTATTCCCTTCAGGCTATAATGGAATGCCATTATCAGACCCTTAAGTATAATCTTATCTGTATAAAAGCGACAAC
>WGBH01000348.1 GCA_015494435.1 Thiotrichaceae bacterium
CGATAGCTAAAAATTACAATAATACCTTTTCAATTCCTCCTTTAAGTACCTTTGTTACAAAGTCTTGATTCCATTGTTCACCGTATAGGTGCTTCATTAGTTCAACCACAATATAGTCCGTTTCCATATTAACATCGTCGCTATAGCGCGATAGCCCTTGTACACAGGCAGGGCAATTAGTGAGTATTTTGGTTTTATCTTTACTTTCTTTACTATTGATGATTTCTTGGCTGAGCTTAAGGCTTTCTTGTTTACGAAAACGTAATTGACTGGCAATATCAGGACGACTTACGGCGAATGTCCCTGCTTCACCACAGCATCGGTCAGTGAGGGCCACTTCTTGCCCGATTAAATCAGAGGTTAATGTTAAGGGGTCATAATGTTTAATCGGTGAATGACAAGGGTCATGATAAACATAATTTGTTCCTTTAACCCCGTCTAATTTTATTCCTTTTTCTAATAGATACTCGTGAATATCCAATAAACGACAGTCAGGAAAAATCTTTTCAAATTGGTATTTTTGCAATTGATCCATGCAAGTCCCACAAGAAACAATCACAGTCTTAATCTTTAAATAGTCAAGTGCATGGGCAATACGATGGAATAAGATCCGATTTTCAGTTGAAATTTGTGTCCCTTTTACTCTATCTCCCCCCGCAGTTTGCGGATAACCACAGCAAAGATAACCCGGAGGCAAAACCGTCGTGGCATCGGTTTCATATAACATTGCTAAAGTTGCCATCCCGATCTGTGAAAACAAACGCTCAGAGCCACAACCAGGAAAATAAAAAACAGAATCACCCTCTTTTTCTCGCTTAGGATTACTCAGAATCGGCACGGTATTGCTATCTTCCAAGCCAAGAATAGCGCGTGTGGTTTGCATCGGCACATCAGCAGGTAAGGGTTTTTTTACAAATTGGATCACCTGTTCTTTAATCGCTGGTTGCCCTGTGGTTGTTTTTGGACGCTTAGCTAATTTCAATAATCCTAATGATTTAAAAGCATAATGACCTAAGCGTTGACTTAAAAAACCGGCTTTAATCATCCCCAAGCGCGTTAATTTTATTGCTATAGGGTGAGTCATATTTAAAAAGCCCATTGATGCCCATGTGACAAAGCTTGTTTTCTTTTGTTTGCGTCGCTTTAAAATACTACGCATCCGCACCGTGACTTCGCCAAAATCAATATTCACAGGGCAAGGGTTTAAACATTTATGGCAAACGGTACAGTGATCAGCAACATCATTCATTTCAATAAAATGACGTAAAGAAATACCACGGTGGGTTTGTTCTTCGTATAAAAAGGCCTCTAGCATTAAACCCGTTCCAAGAATTTTATTACGCGGTGAATACAATAAATTGGCGCGTGGAATATGAGTATTACAAACTGGTTTGCATTTCCCACAACGTAAACAATTTTTAATATCATCATTTAATGCACCTAATTGATTATTCTCTAACAGTAAGGCTTCCCGTTCAACCAGTCGCAAGGAGGGCGTATAAGCATTTTTCAGCCCTGAATTAGGCATTAATTTACCACGATTAAAATGCCCATTAGGATCAATTCTCTGCTTATAGCTTGCAAAATCATTAATACTTTCTTGATCCAAATAATGCATTTTGGTTAAACCAATACCATGCTCACCTGAGATAACACCGTCTAAATCATGCGCTAATTGCATAATCTCATCAACGATATGCTCCGCCTCTTGCATCATTTCATAATCATTTGAATTGACAGGGATATTAGTGTGAATATTGCCATCACCTGCATGCATATGCAGTGCTACAAATAATCGGCTAGAGCGCACTTTTTTATGTGCTTTTTTCAAAATATCACGTAAAGGTTTTAATTCACCGCCCACAAACAGTTCATCCAACGGCTTTTTAACTTCTTTACGGTAAGAAATAATTAAATCACGGCGTAATAAAAGATCAATGACACGATCATTTGCTTTTAAAGTGGCAATGACTTGATCATCAAACAAAGATTGACACTCTGTTGCAGGCATCTCTAAATTATTTAGCAGTTGTTGCCATCGCTGTGCAATACCTTTAAGAAACTTATTAGCATAATTTTTTTTAGATTGCAGTGTTTCAAGATTAATTGCATCGGCATTGTAGTTTACCCCTTTGAATAGCTCTGTATTCTCTGCACTCAA
Organism: Thiotrichaceae bacterium; assembly: GCA_015494435.1. GTDB lineage: Bacteria > Pseudomonadota > Gammaproteobacteria > Thiotrichales > Thiotrichaceae > JAGLBW01. The sequence goes on from WGBH01000348.1 coordinate 2,162, forward strand.
ACACGCTTGCATCGCTTCAATAATACGCAATTTATTTTGAATCGATTGTTTGATATTAATGCGCTCAATGCTTTCACTATAACGAGCAAGATTATGCAACGGTATGACCACATCTTCATTAATTTTAAAGGCGTTAGTATGCGCTGCAATCGCCGCAGTACGTGTACGATCCAACCAAAACTTATGCCGTTCAGCCTTTGTAATCGCAAGAAAACCTTCCCCCTGACGTTGTTGCGCCAGTTGAATCACTCTATCGGTCGCTTCAATTAAATCATTTTCATTATCACTAACAATATCTGCTAATAACAGCATTTTAGGGAGACAACCCCGCGCTGCTTTAGGGGTGTATTTAACTGCTTTAATATAACGCTCATCTAAATGTTCAAGCCCTGAAAGCAATACTTTTTTATTAGCATTTAAATAATCTTTGATCTCAACAATCGCAGGCACGGCGGTTTTTAAATCAGTACCGTAAAATTCCAAACAAACGGTGCGTATTTGTTTGGGCAGTCGATGCAAAATAAATTCAGCCGAAGTAATTAAACCATCACAACCTTCTTTTTGAATCCCTGGCAAACCACCTAGAAATTTATTCGTAACATCTTTACCTAAGCCGTACTTACGAAAAAACTGACCTTTAAAGCGTAATATTTCAGGTTTTCCTTTTTGTGTAACACCATCTTTAGCAAAGCGAGTAATACAAAATTGCACCTGTTCTTGATCGTGAATTTTTCCCAGATTATGATTTAATCGCTCTATAGTTAGCCAATCCGCATCAGGGGTAACCATTCTCCATGAGACTAAATTATCCAGTGTTGTTCCCCACATAACCGCTTTTTTTCCACCTGCATTCATGGCAATATTGCCACCTATCGTCGAGGCATCTTGTGAAGTAGGATCAACTGCAAAAACCAAACCTACCCTTTGAGCACGATCAGAAACCGTGCGTGTAACCACCCCTGCCCCTGCACGGATCACGGCGACAGTTGCCTCTACATCAGGCAGATCATTACGGTATTGAATTTGGCTCAATGTGTCTAATTTTTCGGTATTAATCACCGCGCTCATTGCATCCAGTGGAATTGCGCCTCCTGTATACCCTGTCCCCCCACCGCGTGGAATCACTGTTAAACCCAAATCAATACAACATTGTACTAAATCGGCTATTTCTTGTTCTGTATCAGGCGTTAGCACCACAAAAGGTAATTCCACCCGCCAATCCGTTGCATCAGTGACATGCGAAACGCGCGCTAAACCATCAAAATAAATATTATCCTTGCTGGTTAAGTGGCGAAACTGGCGCAAAGCCTTCTTACGCAGAGCATTATACTCACTAAACCAAGCAGAAAATTTAGCAATGGACTGTTCTGCAATAGCGACTAATTCTAATGCTTGTTGATTACCATCTGCGCGTTCTTTAATCCGTTGCAAACGCTCCTGCATCGTCAAAATCAAAGAATGACGACGCTTTTTATTATTCAATAAATCATCTTGAATATAAGGATTACGCATCACCATCCATATATCACCTAATAATTCCAGCAACATATGCGAGGAAAGCCCCGTTGCACGCTTGCCTCGTAATTTTTCAAGAAGACTCCAAGCCTTGTTACCTAGCACACGGATAACAATTTCACGATCAGAAAAGGAAGTGTAGTTATAAGGAATCTCGCGGTAAAGATGAGATTGAGGACTGCTCATGCGATGCACCCTTTATCAATAGATAAAAAAACGATGCAGTTTATTATAAATTAAGCCATTTTGTAAAATAGCCACTTTAATAACAGCTATGCTACTTTGTATTTCTTTGAATTAGCCTAAATAAATAGGATAAGAGAAATTTTATCATCATGATTTTTCAATTATTGATGGGGTCGCTTTTAATTAAGTATTCCTTCTGCAAAACCACAAGGTATAATCCCCCGCTTCTAATAAATTAGTAAATAAAAATTAATCATGAGTCAATTTCCCGTTTTAACCATTGATGGCCCAGCAGGTTCTGGAAAAGGCACGGTTGCAGAGCATGTCGCACAAACACTTGGTTGGCAATTACTAGATAGCGGTGCTTTATACCGTTTAGTTGCCCTTTCCGCACAGAAAAAAAAGATTGCATTGGATGATAATGCCCGTCTTACCGAGCTAGCAGAAACCCTTGATGCTGTTTTTATTCCCCGTAAAACAGGCGGTATTGAAGTATATTTAGAAAATAAGGATGTCACACAAGCTATCCGCACTGAAGATTGTGGGCGTATGGCATCTCAAATAGCAGCTAAAGCGGGCGTAAGAAAAGCATTATTAAAACGACAACGCGATTATTTAACCTCCCCAGGTTTAGTAGCGGATGGGCGCGATATGGGGACAGTGGTGTTTCCGAATGCATTAGCAAAAGTCTTTTTAACCGCATCTGTTGAAGAAAGAGCGAAACGACGTTTTAATCAGTTGAATCGAAAAGGTATGAATGTTAGTCTAGCGGGCTTAATTATTGATATACAAGAACGTGATTTTCGTGATATGAACCGTTCCCAAGCCCCATTAATAGCGGCAGATGATGCTATAACAATCGATACCAGCCACCTCGCAATAGATCAAGTGGTGGCACAAGTTTTAGCAATTGTGAAGGATAGACAATAATTTTAGTGATCAATCCTTTATTTCCTGAATTGATAAAGGCTTTTGATTGATAGTGTTGTATTGTCAAAAGCAGTGCAACATCAACTTAACCGTCGCGCACAGGATCGCAGACGTTGAAATAGTCAGGTTTAAACCATAATGAGTGAAAGTTTTGCGGAGCTGTTTGAAGAAAGCTTAACGTATATTGAGATGACTCCAGGGTCTCTTGTGAATGCATCAGTAGTTGAAGTTACCCCAGATTTCGTGACTGTCAGTGCAGGATTAAAATCAGAAGGCGTGATCCCATCTGAAGAATTTAAAAATGAAGCAGGCGAAATTACCGTTCAGCCTGGTGATATAGTAGAAGTTGCATTAGAAAGCGTAGAAGATGGTTTCGGTGAAACACGTCTATCTCGTGAAAAAGCACGACGTTTACGTGCTTGGGAAATTCTTGAAGAAGCAATCGAAAATGATGAAATTATTACGGGTATTATTACAGGCAAAGTTCGTGGTGGATTCACCGTTGAGCTAGGTGATATTCGTGCCTTCCTACCAGGTTCACTAGTAGATGTACGTCCAGTACGTGATACAACGCTCTTGGAAGGAAAAGAATTAGAATTCAAATTAATTAAACTAGATCAGCGTCGCAATAACGTCGTTGTTTCACGTCGTGCAGTCGTTGAAGAAGAGTATAGCGCTGAACGTGAAGCCTTACTTGAATCACTAGAAGAAGGTAAAGTGATTAAAGGTATCGTTAAAAACCTTACCGATTACGGTGCTTTCATTGATTTAGGTGGAATTGATGGTCTATTACATATCACAGATATTGCATGGAAGCGCGTTAAACACCCTTCAGAAATTTTGACTATTGGTGATGAGCTTGAAGTTAAAGTATTGAAGTTTGACCGTGAAAAAAGTCGTGTCTCATTAGGTCTTAAGCAATTAGGCGAAGATCCATGGCAAGATCTAGTACGTCGTTATCCTGTCAAAACACATCTATTTGGTAAGGTAAGTAATCTTACAGATTATGGTTGTTTTGTTGAGATTGAAGATGGTGTTGAA